>NZ_JBEEAC010000080.1:0-1765 GCF_040120695.1 Plantactinospora sp. B6F1
GCCGGACCCGGGCTGCCGCGTTCATGCCACCACCAGCCGGATACCTCATCACCCCGACCTACCCAAACCATCGACGCGGATCACGCGGACACGTCGAGGGACGTCAGCCTTTCAACCTCTGTAGCCGGACCCGCACCGTCTGGCAGTACCGGCACGCCCCGTCGTTGTCAGGGCTGCTTCCCACCCTCCCCGGCGTCCCCCGGATCAGGCTGCCCCCAGCTTCACGCGACCGCTGCGACGGCCACGCGGTGAAGGTCTCCCACCTCCACTCGGTTCAACAGCGCCTCGCGGCGCACGAGTGCGTCGATGAACAGCACGGGGTACACGCGGTCGAGGGGACGTTGCCGCCAGGCTTCCATCTCCTCAAGGACGCTGTCGGTGACCCTGCTGATCAGCTCCCGCGACACGTCCGCGTCGTACACGTCGGCCAGATGCGCGGCGATCTCCCCGGTCGTCAGCCCATTCGCATACAGCGACAGAATCGCCTCGTTAAACCCGTCGAGACGGCGGGCGTGCTTCGGCACGATCCGCGGCGCGAACGACCCGACCCGGCCCCTCGGGACCTGGATGCGCACCGGTCCGACCTCGGTCTGGACGGTCTTGGCTCCGTGACCGTTGCGGATGTTCGTCCGCCGACCCGGTCGCCTCATCGACACCGGCCTCGTCGAGGTGAGCACCGAGTTCGGCGTCCAGTGCCGATTCCAGGACACTGCGGGTAATCCCCGCGAGGAGTCCACCAGGCCCGACCAGAGACACCCCGTCGGCCTTGGCCCGCTCCACCAGTTGCTGAGCGAACTCCATTTCCGCTGCCGTCGGCCGCGGTAGTTGAGCAGCGTTCTTCTTGTCTGCCATGACGTGGTCCTTCCCGGACAGGATCGACGTCCTGACCAACGGACCACACCCAGGTCAAACACGGAAATCTAGGCTCTGTCTCACATTCGGCTCTGTCTCACAACATTCGGCTCTGTCTCACATTCGGTGGTGACCGAGGGTGGTCGATGTCGTTGAGGTCATGTGTGCAAGATCGATGATCTTACGAAGATGTTGTTCTCGGGGCTGTCCCCGCTGGTGATCGATGAGGTCACGGACGAGGGCGAGCGGATCCTGGTGCGGGCTCGGACTCCTGGAGGGACGGCGGCATGTCCGGGCTGCGAGGCGGTGACGGGCCGGGTGCACGGGTATCACCAGCGGACTCTGGCGGATGTGCCGGTCGATGCCCGGCCGGTAGTGGTGCGGGTACGCGTACGCCGTCTGGTATGCCCGACGAGGGGCTGTCGTCGCACGTTCCGGGAACAGCTTCCGGGTGTTCTGGAGCGTTACCAGCGCCGCACGTCCCGGTTGATTTCCCAGGTCGCTGCGGTGGTGCGTCATCTGGCTGGCCGGGGCGGTGCTCGCCTGTTGTCGGTCCTGGCGATGGTCGTCATGTCCCGTCACACTGCGCTGCGGGCGCTGCTACGCGTTCCGCTGCCCGAGCGGCGGGTTCCCCGCGTGCTCGGAGTCGACGACTTCGCGCTGTGCCGCCGTCGCCGTTACGCCACCGTCCTGATCGACGCGGTCACCCGCCAGCGCGTCGATGTGCTGCCCGACCGCAAGGCCCACACGTTAGAGACGTGGCTGCGTGAGCATCCCGGTGTCGAGGTGGTGTGCCGGGACTCCTCCGGCGCCTACGCCAACCCTCGGGAAATGCATCAGACGGGCGAGAAAGTCGCAGCTGGCATGGTGAAGGCGGGGCTTGGAGCTTAGCGGAGCGCACGTTAGCGCACGG
>NZ_JBEEAC010000081.1:0-1771 GCF_040120695.1 Plantactinospora sp. B6F1
GCTAGGCCCGTATTCCGCACGTCGGCGATCGTCAGCACCATTCCAGCGGGTTGACGTCGAGTAGGTCCAGGATTTCGAGTTGTAGGGGTGTGGGTTGAGGGATGGTGTGTAGGTTTCCGCTGGTCGCGGGGATGAGTCTCATGCTGGCGAGGGCTTGGAAGATCAGCCGGGTGGTCGGGATCGCGGGCCGGCGGGCGTAGAGGCCGGCGACGGTGGTCCGGTCTTGTGCGCGTAGAGCTGTTCTGACCTGGCGTTCGATCAGGCTGAAGATGAGCAGGGCGAGGCAGACCACGGTGATCATGGCGGTGATCCGACGGTTACTCTTCAGGTAGATCGCGGCGACGGCCAGTGGGCCCTTGAACGCCGAGTAGCGGCGTTCGACGGCTTCCTGGCCCTTGTAGTGCAGCAGGACCTGGCCGGCGTCGGCTTGCTCGGCTTCCAGGTTGGTCAGCAGCGCGTACCAGCCGTCGGTAGCCGCTTCGGCATCGATCGCCTGCTGGTCGAAGTGCCAGTCCAGGGTGGGTTTCCCGGTGTCCGCATCGATGCCGGTCATGGTGCGCAGGTAGGCGGTGACGCGGCGGCCCTTGGCGATCACGGCCAGGCGCGCCTCGACCGCGGCGACGTCCGGGTAGTGCCGCGAGCCCAGCCCGCGCTGGAGCCGGGCCAGGTCGTCGCGGGCCCGGTCGAGTTTCTGTGCCCGGGCGGTGGCTGCGGCACCGGCTCGGGCGCTGGAGTGCACGAATACCCGACGCAGGGTGAGTACGGGATCCTTCTTCCGGGATCCGGCCAGGGTCATCGTGTCTTCGTACACGTGCCAGGTCCCCCGCTTGTCGGGGTCTTTGCCCTGGTCACGGGCTGCGACGTAGTCGACCCGGGTAGCCGCACGCAGATCCAGGCCCGCGAGGGCATCGGCGCTGACGTACACCTTCGACGCCGGCGCCACAAACGTCACCTCATCGGCGTGCATCTTCGCCAGGTTGTCGTAGGAGACCAGTTTCGAGTCCCCGACGATCAACAACCGGCGACTGGTGGCGATCTGCTGTAACGCCTTCATCATCGGCACCACCTGGGCGACCTCACCCGCGCCGCCGTCGTACGCCCGATGGAACAGCGGTATCCCACCATCGCCGGTCACCGCGATTCCGGTCTGGACCTGTTTCAAGTCCGGCCGCCGGTCCTTGGGATGCCCAAACTTCGGCGCCGCATAGTCCTCGTCGGGCTGCTCGTACTCGCCGTGCAGCGAGATCGAGGTCATGTCCCAGTGCATCCGGGACACGTCGATACCGAACACTTCGATGGCGGCCACGCCGACCGACCCGGCGATCGAGTCCACCCGCGACGCGATCGCGTCCAAAGCCCGGCCGACCCGGTCATCGTTGAGCTGTTCCGGCCGGATCCCGAAGACCTCCTCGACCGCGTACCCACCGGCCCAGTCCTGCACCCGCACGAGGGGCTCCGGCGAAGTCAACCGGTTCGCGACCAGCGACTCGATCACCTGACCGTGCGTCAACTCCGACCGGTCATCGACCGGGCACAACCCATCGATGACATCCCGAATCCGCAACCGGCCGGCGAACGCCGCGACCACCGGCAACGACCCCAACGCCTTCTCCACCGACGGCACCACACCGTACCGCGCACGCTCTCTCACAACCCGGACACGCTGCCACCGGTCACCCTCATCACCAACCCGCCGCGCCGAAACCCACCCACGATCACCGACGTGCGGAAAGCGGGGCTAGGAGGGCCATGAACGAGACCAGCCCCTAGG
>NZ_JBEEAC010000082.1:0-1663 GCF_040120695.1 Plantactinospora sp. B6F1
CGTTGTGGTAGGTCGCGGCCGAGGTCGGCGACGAGGGGGCCGTATTTGGCGTCGAAGGCGGGGCGTTCGGAGCGGATTCGGGGCATGTGGTCGAAGTTGCGTAGGGGTGGTGGGCTGCTGGTGGCCCATTCCAGGGAGTTGCCGAAGCCCCAGGGGTCGTCGACGGTGACGGCTCGGCCGTACCGCCATGATTTCCAGACGTTGTAGAGGAAGAAGAGGGTGGAGGCGCCGAGGACGAAGGAGCTGATGGTGGAGATGGTGTTGAGGGTGGTGAAGCCGTCGGTGGGTAGGTAGTCGGCGTATCGGCGGGGCATGCCCTCGTTGCCGAGCCAGTGTTGGACGAGGAAGGTGCCGTGGAAGCCGAGGAACATGGTCCAGAAGTGGATTTTGCCGAGGCGTTCGTCGAGGAGTCGGCCGGTCATCTTGGGGAACCAGAAGTAGACGCCGGCGAAGGCGGCGAAGACGATGGTGCCGAACAGGACGTAGTGGAAGTGTCCGACGACGAAGTAGGTGTCGGTGGTGTGGAAGTCGACCGGTGGGCTGGCCAGTAGTACTCCGGTGAGTCCGCCGAACAGGAAGGTGACCAGGAAGCCGATCGAGAAGAGCATCGGGGTCTCGAAGGTCAGTTGGCCCTTCCACATCGTGCCGATCCAGTTGAAGAACTTGACCCCGGTCGGTACGGCGATCAGGTAGCTGAGCCAGCTGAAGAACGGCAGCAGCACCTGGCCGGTGGCGAACATGTGGTGTGCCCACACCGTCATCGACAGGACCGTGATCGCGATCGTGGCGGCGACGAGTCCCTTGTAACCGAAGATCGGCTTGCGGGAGAAGACCGGGATGACCTCGGTGATGATGCCGAAGAACGGTAACGCCACGATGTAGACCTCGGGATGGCCGAAGAACCAGAACAGATGCTGGAACAGGAGCGGCCCGCTGTTTGCCGGGTCGTAGACGTGCGCGCCGAGGCGCCGGTCGGCGTAGAGGGCGAGCAACGCCGCGGCCAGCAGCGGGAAGACCAGGATCACCAGCAGCGCGGTCAGCAGCATGTTCCAGGTGAAGATCGGCATCCGGAACATCGTCATCCCCGGCGCCCGCAGGGTCAGGATGGTGGTGATCAGGTTGACCGCGCCCAGGATCGTACCGAGCCCGGACAGGACCAGCCCGATGATCCACATGTCCGCGCCGATGCCCGGTGAGTGCTGCGCCCGACTCAACGGCGGGTACGCCGTCCACCCGAAGTCCGCCGACCCGTTCGGCGTCAGGAAACCCAGCAACAGCAGTGACCCACCCAGCAGGTACAACCAGTACGCCAACCCGTTCAACCGGGGGAACGACACATCCGGCGCACCCACCTGCAACGGCACCACATAGTTGCCGAACGCGAACGCCAACGGAGTCGCGAACAGCAGCAACATGATCGCGCCATGCCCGGTGAAAAGCTGGTTGTACTGCTCCGTCGACAGAAACTGCAAACCCGGACGCGCCAACTCCGCCCGCATCAACATCGCCATCACACCAGCAACGATGAAAAACGCGAACGACGTCACCAGATACAACAACCCGATCTGCTTCGCATCCGTGGTACCCAACAACCGAAGCAACGTACTGCCCGGCACCACACCCCGAACCGGCCCCGGATAACCACCCGAACCAGCGGGGGCCA
>NZ_JBEEAC010000083.1:0-1654 GCF_040120695.1 Plantactinospora sp. B6F1
CCCGGGTGATTCACCGTGATCGTCAAGATGTGCTGTTCGTCGGCGTGTAGATAAGCGGAAGTGCCTGCCCTGCAAGGGAAACTTGTGATTGCGACATCTACAGGTTTCTCTCTGAGGGAGGCACTTCCGAGGTGCAGCTTACGGCGTGGTCGAAGGATCTGCGGGTCACCGCGGGTGGTTCGGGTGTGGTGTCGCACGTCGGTGCGGCGTTGCTGCGGATGCTGGCTGATCGGGCCGGGCTGACCGCAGCGTTGTCGGCGGGGCTGGCCCGGGCCGGCCGGTGGCCGGTGCATGATCGGGGTCGGGTGCTGGTCGACTTGGCAGTGATGATCGCTGACGGTGGGGAAGCCATCAGCGATATCGACGTGCTGCGCCACCAGCGGGAGGTGTTCGGGTCGGTGGCCTCGGACACCACGGTGTGGCGGGCCCTGGATGAGATCGGCGCGGTGCAGTCGCGGCGCATCGCCAAGGCCCGGGCGGCGGTCCGGGCCCGGATGTGGCAGCTGTTCGGCGGTCCACCGGCGGCGAGGGCGGCGGGCCGGGACATCGGCACCGGCGTGGTGGTCCTGGACATCGATTCCACGATCGTGATCGCGCACAGTGACAAGGAAGGCGCCGCGGCCACCTACAAGCACACGTATGGCTTCCACCCGATCCTGGTGACCTGCGACAACACCGCCGAACTGCTCGCGGTGAAGCTGCGGCCGGGCAACGCCGGCGCGAACACCGCCGCCGATCACCTCGACGTGCTCGCCCAAGCCATCGGCCAGGTCCCCGCGAAACACCGTCGGCACCTGCTCATCCGCGGCGACTCGGCCGCGTCCACCCATGCCGTGCTGGACTGGCTGCATGAGCAGGACAGCAAGCGCGGCCGGCGGGTGGAGTACTCCCTCGGTTGGTCGATCGGCGAGGCCGAACGCGCCGCCATCACCGCCCTGCCCACCTCGGCGTGGTCGCCGGCGATCGACGCCGACGGTGGTGTCCGTGACGGAGCTGCCGTCGCCGAACTGACCGGCCTGCTCAACGTGGCCGGCTGGCCGGCCGGGATGCGGGTCGTCGTCCGACGGGAACGCCCGCACCCCGGCGCGCAACTCACCCTGTTCGAGGAACGTGACGGCTGGCGCTACACCGCGTTCGTCACCAACACCCCGACAGGGGCCCTGCAGTGGCTGGAAGTCCGCCACCGGGCCCACGCCCGCGTCGAAGACCGGATCCGCTGCGCCAAGGACACCGGCCTTCGCCGGCTACCATCGCGCGAGTTCGCCATCAACGCCGCCTGGTGCACCGCCGCTGCGATCGCCATCGACCTCATCGCCTGGTTACAGCTCATCGGCCTCGACGCCGACCTGGCCAAGGCCGAACCGAAACGGCTGCGCTACCGGATCCTGCACACCGCCGCCCGCCTCGTGCACGGCCAACGCCGCCGCACGCTGCGCATCCCCGCCACCTGGCCCTGGGCCGAACAGATCACCGCCGCGTTCAACCGGATCGCGGCCATCCCCGCCCCCGGCTGACCAGCACAGCCAGCATCCCAACAACCCGGAGGACCCCAGGAGACCACGCCCACCGCCGCGACAGACGGCCCACCACCATGCCCAGAGCCCACCCACATCGATCAACAGTGATCAAGGCTGCCGGGCCGACGTGGCCAGCG
>NZ_JBEEAC010000084.1:0-1634 GCF_040120695.1 Plantactinospora sp. B6F1
GGCAAGCCGGCCACGCTGCACCTGGAAGAGCTGTGGAGCAGGAACGTCACGATCACGACCGGCCTGGTGGACACCTACTCGACGCCGGACCTGCTCACGATGCTGAGCGCGGGTCAACTCGACGTGGGGCACATGATCACGCACCGGTTCGCGCTCGACGACTTCATCGCGGCGTACGACGCCTTCACCAGACCGGCCGAAACCGGCGCGCTGAAGGTCGTCCTCTCCCACGCCTGATCCGGCGCTAGCCCGTTCACCATCAGCCGGCCGCTGACGGCCGGCTGATGGTGTGTACTCGGACAGGTCCAACGGCCCGCCGGACGGACGTCGTTGGACCTGCCGCGGTAGGCCGGGCGGCTCTGGGGGCGCGATCCGGTATGACGCAGGCTGGTCGGTGAAGGCCGACATCTCCGGAGGCGCAGATGAATGCCCCGCAGACCACCCCGGAACTCCGTCCGATGGCAACCCCTGACCCGGAAACCTCCGCGCTTCACGCGTCTCCGTCGGGAGATCGCGGCCCGTCGCCGGGCGCCCCGACCGCCTCCGTGGCAGGCCTCGCGCCGCCCCGGCCGGTACCTGCCGTCGAGGCGGCCCCGAGCGGGCCGGTACGGAAGGACGCGCCGGTTCGCGCGCTGGTCGCCGTGGCTAGCAGGCACGGCGCCACCGCCGAGGTCGCCGAACGAATCGGAATCGCGATCCGCGCCGCGCTGCCGTCGGCCACCGTGGACGTACGGGCCGCCGGCCAGGTGACGACGGTGGACGGCTACGACGCCGTCGTGCTGGGCAGCGCGGTGTACGCCGGCTGCTGGCTGGGGCCAGCGCGAGACCTCGTCGTCAGGCACGGTGCCGCGCTGGCCGGGGTGCCGGTATGGCTCTTCTCCAGCGGCCCGGTCGGCGACCCGCCCAGGTCGGACGAGGATCCGGCTGAGGCGGCCGAGTTCGTCGCCGCGATCGGCGCCCGCGAGCACGTCGTGTTCGCGGGGAAGCTGGACCGACACCGTCTCGGCTTCGCCGAGCGGGCCGTCACAGCCGTGGTGAGGGCCCCACGTGGTGACTTCCGGGACTGGGCGGCGATTGACGCCTGGGCGGGCGGCATCGCCGAAACCTTACGAGGGAAGTGATGACCATGTACTGGTACGACCACGGGACGGGCGGCTGGGGGTACGCCGCCATGGTGCTCAACATGCTGCTCTTCTGGGTGGTGCTGGCCGGTGCCGGCGTCCTGCTGTACCGGTGGCTGCACCGCGCCAAGCCGGCGAGTGGGAGCCGGCCGCACCTAGCGACCTTCACGGCCCGGCGGCTGCTTGCCGAGCGCTACGCCCGGGGCGAGATCGACGACGAGGAGTACCAGCGGCGGCTCGGGACTCTCGACGGCAACTGACCCTGCCGCAGGCAGTGCCGGCCCTGCCCCGCATCCCGCCGGCTTCCTGGTCAGGCGAGGGTGTACCCGGGATCGAGGATCTCGGACAGCGTGCGGCGGGGGGTCTCGGGAACCGGATCGCCGTATCCGATGCGCAGGATCATCTGGGTGTGCCCGTGACCACCACCGACGAGTGCGCGCAGCTCGGGCACCTCCAGCGCCTGGTTGACCGGGGACGCGGCCAACCGCCGCACGGTCGCGGTCAGCAGTACCC
>NZ_JBEEAC010000085.1:0-1521 GCF_040120695.1 Plantactinospora sp. B6F1
CTGTCAGTAGTCCGCGTGCCTGGCGGCGCGACCCCGAGCGGGGTGAAAATCGGGCTGGGCCGTCCGGATGTCGTCGTCTCGTCTTGGCGCTGTGAGCCCGTCTGTCAGTAGGACGCTGAGGATCTTGATGACAGGCACCCGGAACTGTTGCTTCGAGCACGCGTGTCAGACTCTTCAGCCTGTTGATCCTCCCGGACGGCCCGCCTTGATGGCCGGTGAGGGAAGGAGACACGGCCATGGATGTGGTGAATCGTCGATGCGCGGGCATCGACATCAGCAAGACCGACGTCAAGGTGTGTGTCCGGACGCCGGGGTCGGGTCAGCGGCGTCGCCGGGAGGTTCGGACGTTCACCACGATGACCGCGGATCTGCTGGTGATGCGGGACTGGCTGCTGGCCGAGCAGGTCACGGTGGTCGGTATGGAGGCCACCGGCGCCTATTGGAAGCCGGTGTTCTACCTGCTGGAACACGATATGGACTGTTGGCTGCTCAACGCCCGGCACATGAAGGCGGTGCCTGGACGCAAGACCGACGTCAAGGACTGTGAGTGGATCGCTCAACTGGTCGAGCACGGTCTCGTGCGGGCCAGTTTCGTGCCTCCGGAGCCGATCCGACAGCTACGGGACCTGACCCGCTACCGCACGGAGATCATCAGAGAGCGGACCCGGGAGGTTCAGCGCCTGGAGAAACTCCTGGAGGATTCGGGGGTCAAGCTGTCGGCGGTGGTGTCGGACCTGACCGGCAAGTCCGCCCGAGCGATGCTGGAGGCCCTGATCGCCGGCGAGCGTGACCCGCAAGTGCTGGCCGAACTCGCCATGGCCAGCATGCGCCGCAAGCGGCCGCTACTGACCCAGGCGCTGACCGGCCGGTTCGGCGACCACCACGCGTTCCTGGCTCGTGTCATGCTCGACCGCATCGATGCGTGCACCGCCATGGAACAGCGCCTCAGCGACCAGATCGATCAGCAGGTGCGGCCCTTTCGTCGCCAACTCGACCTGATCGAAACCATCCCTGCCGTCGGTCGCCGCGCCGCCGAGGTCATACTCGCCGAGATCGGCGCCGATCCCAGCCGGTTCCCCACCGCCGCTGACCTGGCCTCCTGGGCAGGCATGTGTCCCGGTAACAACCAGTCCGGCGCGCGCAGCGCACCCGCCCCCACCCGCCACGGAGATCCCTGGCTCAAGTCCGTCCTGGGACAGGTCGCCGTTAACGCCGCCCGCACCAAGGGCACCTACCTGGCAGCCCGCTACCGACGTATCGCCTCACGACGAGCCAAGAAACGCGCCCTCGTCGCGGTCGGCCACTCCGTCCTGATCGCCGCATGGACCATGCTCACCCGCGACCTGCCCTACCACGACCTCGGCGGCGACTACTTCACCGAACGACTGGACCCGCACCGCAAAGCCCGCCACGCCCGACGACTCCTCGACCAGCTCCACCAACTCGGCTACCAGACCACCATCCAACCCATCGAAGCCACCTGATCTCAACCCTCGGCAGGACGCCCGATTTTCGTGTCAG
>NZ_JBEEAC010000086.1:0-1486 GCF_040120695.1 Plantactinospora sp. B6F1
TACGGCAGCCGCCATTGGCGGTCTGACCTCGTGGGATGTGGTGGGGGTGTGTAACGTGGACGCAGCCGCCTGTTGATCATGTGTTTGTGAGGACTACAGGATCGAAGGCGGCTGCTGCTGCCAGGGTAGCGGCTGGACAGGCGGTACGCGTACGGGGCCAGTTGTTGGAGCGGCTGCGGTCGTGTTTCGTCCGGACGCAGACGTGGCAGCACGCGGGCCGGTACGTGTCGGCGCTGGTCAGCCAGGTGCCGAAACGCAACGGGTGGACTATCGCCGAGCATGCTGGGGACGCCACGCCGGACCGTACGCAGCGGCTGCTGAACCGGGCGGTCTGGGACACGACGGCGGCGATGAGTCAGGTCCGGCGGTTTGCGGCCGCTGGTCTGGACGCGGCGGCGGACCGCGGACGGCGCCGTGGCCTCGTCATCGCGGCGTTGGACGAGACGGGTCAGCCCAAGCAGGGTAGGTCGACGTGCGGGGTGAAGCGGCAGTACATGGGGTGCGCGGGTCGAGTCGCGAACGGAATCAACACCGTGCACCTGTCCTACGTCCGGGAAAGGACCGGACACGCGTTGATCGGCGCACGCCAGTGGATCCCGGCCGAACACATCACCGACCCGCGGGTCTCGGCCGGTATGGGACTGCCGTCGGAGCTGGCGTTCCGCACCAAGGGCCAGTTGGCCATCGATATCTGCGCTGATGCGTACGTCGACGGTCTGGTGTTCGACTTCGCCTGCGGGGACGAGGTGTACGGCAACTGCACACAGTTGCGGGAGTTCTTCGAGTCCCACGGGCAGGCGTACGTGCTGCGGGTCGCCTCCAGCTTCGTGATCGGCCTGCCCTCCGGTGACAAGCTGACCTGCGCGAAGGCCGTCAAACGGCTGGCCAAGAGTAAACGTCGGTGGGAAGTCCGCTCGGCCGGCACCGGGTCGAAAGGACAGCGCTGGTACGCCTGGGCATGGATCGCCACCGCCTCGCCCCGCCATCATCTGCTGATCCGCCGACATCTACGCAGCGGTGAGCTGGCCTTCCACTACTGCTACGTGCCTGAGGGGCAGCCCCTGACCAAGACAAGACTCATCCGCGCCGCCGGGCTGCGCTGGCCGGTCGAGGAAGACTTCAGGTTCAGCAAGGACAGCTTCGGCCTGGATCAGTGCCAGGCCCGGCTCTACACCGCGATCCAGCGTCACACCGTGCTGGTCATCGCCGCCCTCGCGGTCTGCGCGGTCACCGCCGCCCACCTCGCCGACCGCACCGACACCCAGGCTCCACCACCGAGCACACCCGACCAGCCCCCACCACCCGAGCCCGGAATGATCCCGCTGACCATCCCCGAGGTCAAACGACTACTCGCCGACGCCCTCCAACACCCGAAACCGCCCGGCCACGACACACACTGGCTCAACTGGCGCCGCCGTCACCAGGCCCGTGCACGCTGGTTCCACCAACGTGCACGGCTGAACCGGGACTACGCCCTGGTCAACTA
>NZ_JBEEAC010000087.1:0-1449 GCF_040120695.1 Plantactinospora sp. B6F1
GAACCGGATTTTCTGAAGTAGGGCGAGACGGGATCATCAACGATCGTGACCTTGAGCATCGCTGACATGGGCATCGGCCTGGGCGAGGATGGGCGGATGAGTTCAGCCTCTTCACCCCGCTCGGATCGGCCGAAGCGTCGGACGTTCACCGCTGAGTACAAGCTGGCGATCGTGGCCGAGTACGACGGCCTGTCCGAGGCCGGCGCGCGGGGTGCGCTGCTGCGCAGGGAGGGGCTGTATCACTCGCACATCATCGAGTGGCGCCGCGCCCGCGACGCGGGAGCCTTGGCGGGGCCGGCGTCCAGGCCGGGCCGCCGGCCGGGCAAGAGCCCGGAGCAGGCGGAGAACGAGCGGCTGCGGCGGGACAACGAACGCCTGCAGGCGGAGCTGGCGCGGACGAAAGCGGCGCTGGACGTGGTGGGAAAAGCACACGCGCTCTTGGGGTTGCTCTCCGAGAGCGCGGAGCCGACACCCGAACGGCGGCGGCGCGGGTGATCGACGACGCGTTCGCCGAACTGGCGCCGTTGACCTCGACCAAGCGAGCCTGCGACCTGCTGGGCAAGTCGCGGGCCACCCACTACCGGCAGGCCAAGCCCGCGGCGGTGAAGGCGCCGCCGGCGCCGCGGCGCAGACCGGCCAACGCACTGTCGGAGGCGGAACAGGCGCAGGTCCTGGCGGTGTTGCGCTCACCCCGCTTCGCCGACAAGGCCCCGGCCCAGATCTGGGCGACCCTGCTCGACGAGGGCACCTACCTGTGCAGCGAGGCGACCATGTACCGGCTGCTGCGCGCCCACGGTGAGGTGCGCGAGCGCCGCCGCCAAGCGGCGCATCCGCCCAGGGTGCGTCCCGAACTGGTCGCCCACGCCCCAAACGAGGTGTGGACCTGGGACATCACCAAACTGCACGGCCCGTACCGGGGCGTCTACTACGACCTGTACGTGATGCTCGACATCTACAGCCGGTACGTCGTCGGCTGGCAGGTCGCGCCACGAGAGTCCGGCGAGTTGGCCGAGGAGTTCATCGCCGACGCGATCGCCCGTATCGGCGCCGCCCCGAAGGCGGTCCACGCCGACCGCGGCACCTCGATGACCTCCAAGCCCGTCGCCGTGCTACTGGCCGACCTCGGCATCGCCCGCAGCCACTCCCGCCCACGAGTATCGAACGACAACCCCTACTCCGAATCGGCGTTCAAGACCCTCAAACACTGCCCGGCGTTCCCGGACCGGTTCGGCTCCATCCACGACGCCCGCGCGTTCTGCCAGGAGTTCTTCACCTACTACAACCACGAACACCGGCACTCCGGCATCGGCCTGCACACCCCGGCATCAGTGCACTTCGGCACTGCCGACCAGGTCCGCCTCCAGCGAGCCGAGGTCCTCAACGCCGCCTACGCGGCCAACCCCAACCGCTTCCCACGGCAGCCGGACCTCGACCGGCCCTACAGCAGCC
>NZ_JBEEAC010000088.1:0-1405 GCF_040120695.1 Plantactinospora sp. B6F1
TACTCCAACGTCACTTCGCCTGTCTGCGCTGGTAGTGGGATCGTCGGGCTCGGGCTTGGGATGTTCGTCGCCAGATCGACCAGTGCAGGGTGTGTTCTGGCGGTGGCGATGTGGCGAGGACGAAGGCGTTGAGGAGTCGGCGGATCTCGGCGACGGTCAACGCGATGATCTCCGAGTCGGGATCGGGTTGCTGGGCGGCGAGGATGGTCAGGACGGCCAGGGCGAGCATGGCCAGGGTGATGAACCGGTGCCAGCCGGTCCAGCCGCGGACCTGGTAGTGGTCGAGGCCGACCTGGCCTTTGCCGGTCTGGAACAACTCCTCGATGCTCCAGCGGGAGCCGGCCACGGTCACGAGGGTGTGCAGCGGCACCGGCCGGGGTGACCAGCACAGGTAGAAGGCCAACTCGCCGGTGGTGCGGTTGCGGCGGATGAGCAGCCACCGATACTCGCCAGGGCGGGCGGCCGTGGTGATCCAGGCCCATAGATAGTCGCGGGGCCCTTTCGCGCCCGGCCCGCAGCTGTGCCGCTGCCACTCGCGGGTGGGGATCCGCTCGGCGAGTTCGTCAACGCGGATGAGGGTGCGGCCGTCGTTGACCGCCACGCGTCGGTCGCAGCCGACCGCGAGGACGTAACCGATCCCGCGGTGTTCGAGGTCAGCGCGCAGGCCGGGGTCGGCGCCGTAGACCTCGTCGCCGGTCACCCATCCGAACGGGATTTCGGCGTCCAACGCGGCGGCGATCATCTGTCGGGCCAGCGCAGGCTTCGTGGCGAACCCGACACCGTCCGGAACGCCGGCGGCGGCGAGACGCTCGGGCTGCTGGCACCAGGTCGTCTCGGGTAGATAGAGCCGGCGGTCGATCAGCGCCCGCCCCAGAGGTGAGACATAGGCCAGGAACACCCCGACCTGGCTGTTCTCGATCCGCCCGGCGGTGCCGGTGTACTGCCGCTGCACCCCGACCGAGCACATGCCCTTCTTCAGGAAGCCTGTCTCGTCAGTGGCCAGCACGGCGTCAGGGTGGCCGAGGTGCTCGATCAGCCAGGCCCGCACGTCGTCGCGGACGGCGTCGGCGTCCCACACCGCCGTACGCAGCAGCCGCTGCATCGCCTGCGGATCATCGTGACCTGCCCGTTCCGCCAGGGACCAGCAAGTCTTGCGTTCCACGCGCGACAGCAGCCCTTCCACGAACTGCCCGGCGGTCCGGCGTGGCTCCGCGCGGACGAACCGGTCAGCGACACGCGTCACCGCCTCGTCCAGGATGACCCGCCACTGATCAAGGTCTACGCTGTGGCACACGGCCACCGCACGATCTTCGGTTGTCCTCACAAACCATCGATGATCAACGCGGTGGCCGTCCTCATGCCCACGCCACGCCCATGGCCGAAGCCAAGTGACGTTGGAGTACTA
>NZ_JBEEAC010000089.1:0-1313 GCF_040120695.1 Plantactinospora sp. B6F1
GGCGTTCAACGCGGCTTTCCATCGGTTGGACCAGCGGACGCGGCCCTTGCCGGTCGGGTCGAGGCTGACCACGGTGAGGTAGAGGACCTTGAGAGCGGCCTGCTCGGTGGGGAAGTGTCCGCGGGCGTTGACCGCGCGGCGGAACCGGGCGTTGAGGCTCTCGATCGCGTTGGTGGTACATACGATCTTGCGGATTTCGGGGTCGAAGGCCAGGAAGGGCACCATCTCCGCCCAGGCGTTGGTCCAGAGCCGGATGATCGCCGGATACTTGGTCTCCCACTTGCCGCTGAACTCGGCGAACGCGTCGAGGGCGGCCTGCTCGCTGGGGGCGGTGTAGACCGGCTTGAGGTCCTTGGCGAGTTCGCCCCAGTGCGCCTTCGACGCGTACTTGTACGTGTTGCGGAGCAGGTGAACGATGCATGTCTGGGTGATCGCCGCCGGCCAGGTCTCGGCGATCGCGTCGGGTAGGCCCTTCAGTCCGTCGCAGACCACGATGCACACGTCACGCACACCACGGTTGCGTAGCTCGGTGAGCACCCGCAGCCAGTACTTGGCGCCTTCGCCTCCGTCGCCGGCCCACAGGCCGAGGATGTCCCGACCGCCGTCGCAGGTGACCGCCAAAGCGACGTAGACGGGCCGGTTCGCGACCTGTCCGTCGCGGATCTTCACGTGGATACAGTCGATGAACACCACCGGATAGACCGGGTCGAGAGGTCGGGCCTGCCACTCGCCGAACGAGTCGAGGACCCGGTCGGTGATGGTCGAGATGGTCTCCTTGGACACCTCGGTGCCGTACACCTCGTGAAGATGCGCGCACACCTCCCCGGTGGTCAG
Source organism: Plantactinospora sp. B6F1 (assembly GCF_040120695.1). NCBI lineage: Bacteria > Bacillati > Actinomycetota > Actinomycetes > Micromonosporales > Micromonosporaceae > Plantactinospora > Plantactinospora sp. B6F1. Next base: position 835 of record NZ_JBEEAC010000089.1, read on the forward strand.
GCCCTTCGCGGTCAGCGAGATCACCAGGTTGTCCACTCCACCGAACCGGCGCTGCCGCTTGGCCACGATCGTCGGGGTGAACGTGCCGTCGCGGTCCCGGGGCACCTCGACCGGCACCGGCCCCACATCGGTGATCAACGTCTTGGTCCGCCTGCCGTTACGGGCGTTACCGTCACCACCACGCTCGTGCCGACCCCGCCCCAGGTGAGCATCCATCTCACCTTCCAACGTGGCCTCCAGGAACCGCTTCGTCAGCTGCTGCAACAGCCCACCCTCGCCCAGCAGTGCCACACCCTGACCCCGGGCCTGCCGCGCCAACGCGGCCACAGTGTCATCGTCAAGTACCCGAGCGAGGAGGTCCTCGCCGCTGGCCGTCTCACCGGCGGCTGCGTCGACCGCCGCCTCGCAATGAGTGTTCGTCACGGTTGCCATCAGAGAATCCCTATCTGTCTGATTTCCACCGTTTACGTTACACTCCC
>NZ_JBEEAC010000009.1:0-226413 GCF_040120695.1 Plantactinospora sp. B6F1
ACGCCGGACCCGGGCTGCCGCGTTCATGCCACCACCAGCCGGATACCTCATCACCCCGACCTACCCAAACCATCGACGCGGATCACGCGGACACGTCGAGGGACGTCAGCCTTTCAACCTCTGTAGCAATTGGCGGCTGCCGTACTAGCCATTCCGCGTAACGATGGGTTGCGCTGTATGGTCGACCGTCGGTGGGTGCGGCGACACGCCGGATCCGTTGTGATGCAACGAGAAGACGCAGAACCCCAGTATGAGGGTGTCCCTCATACTGGGGTTCTGCGTCAACCCCGGCCGCGAGCACGACACCACCGCGCTGCGTGCCACGCCGAGATCCTGCCCAGCCTCGTCCAGGCCGGCGATGACCTGCGCGCGCTGGGAGATCTGGGCCACGAAAGGCGGTCCAATACGATCACCGTAGGTTCAGAAAACCTAAGACCGTTGACACTTCACCAAGCTGTATCAGCAGCTCAACAAGGCCCGCAACAGCATCCGGGCGATCGGCGAGTGCGGCAACTCGCTACATGCCGCCGATCGTGCGTGTGGGCCCAGTACGGTCGGCGCCGCGTGTAGGCGGCTGCCGCCGGACCGGGCGTCTCGTCCACCCGGTGAATGCGAATCGCCGGATGCCTCAGCTCAGGGATGGGGGCCTGAGCGGCGCCCGGTGCCGCCGTAGAGGTGTACGCGGTGGTCGGCATCGCGGTTCGGCTGGCCGCGCACGAAGCGGTCGTGGGTCACCTGGCCGTGGCTGACGTGCACCAGCCAATCCTCGTAGTACCAGCTCGGGTCGCAGGCGCAGCCGGTGAACCGGAAGTTGGCCCGGTAGCGGCCAACCTGCCCTGGAGTCAGCGCGAACAGGCGAGTTGACGCAAACGGGCGCGGATAGGCCGCCGAACCGGGTAGCCGATCGACGGTCACCGACGCCTCGTCACGGCCCAGCCAAAGACCGACATTGCGAGCCTGCTCAACACCTCCGGCCAGTACCAGGTCATAGCGTTCGTAGTTGACCGCCTCGTCAGCCAGGACCTCGTGGATGACCACGTCGGTCTCCGGCATTGGCCGGGGCAGGGCCATCGCCTGGTCGAGGCCGCGACGGGCATTCGCGGCCGGCGCACCGCGTGCCGCAGCCGTCCACCGCACACGAACCCGCTGGATGACGATCACACCCCAGCTTCGCCGAGCCCGCGTTCCACACGCTAGCCAGTTTCCGCACATACCACCGATGTACGCTGCCTCGCTGCCGGAGCGCTTGATCAGGTCCACGCCACATGCCGCCGTCCGTGCGCGCCGCCGGAGCTAGAGCCGTTACCGGACGACTTCCAGGATCGCGGATCTGAAGCGTTAGCTGCGCTGTTCGACAACCTAGCGGCAGTCGGGTCGAGCTGCCTACTTCACCATCCGCACCGGCTGACCGGCTAGGATGCCATAACCGACACCAACAAGGGTCACGACGCCGACCGCAGCGAGGACCCCGCCAATCAGCCGTTCCAGCAGGATGAAACGCGCTAGACGCTTCTCGTACGGGACACCTAATGACCAGCGCCACGGTGGCACCCGACGCAACACGCTCGCGGTCGCCATCGACTGCCGCACGTGCCACTCTGTCACGCCACGGAAGTTGGTAGCCAAGGCGACGCCGACGAGACCCACGGCCACGCTCATCGCGGCACCTGCCAGGAGACGCCACATCTGCATCTGACTCCTCTCCGGCGCGGTCACCGGGTCATAGACAGCGATTCCTACCTCGCAGCTGTGCCGCCGCATCCCCCGTTCATCGAACCCGTACTCTCGACAAGCTCGTTCGGCGAAAACTTCAGCCGGAAACTCTGCGTGGCGGGCGGCGCCGAGCACGGCGGACCGCTCTGCCGCCGGATCTTCCGCGACCCGGGCGGTTGCGCAGTATAACCAGCTTCGGGCTGCACCTCCCGTAAGAGCCGTACGGCTCGCCGTAGCGTCGGGAAGTCTCGGGCCTTGACGCATATTCGCATCGGGTGTCCTGCCGCCCGGCGTCCTCCGGCACCCGCGCCTATGCCGAGCCCTCCTGCGCAGGCTCGTCGACTGTGGTCGTCGTCGTACGCGACGACAACGCCTCGGCGATGGCAGTGAACTCGCGCAGAGCCGCCTCCAGGTCCTCCACGATTTCCTGGGCGATCACCTCGGGCGGCAGCAGTGCGTCGGCGTCCTCCAGCGAGGCGTCCTTGAGCCAGGTGATGTCGAGGTTGACCTTGTCGCGGGCGATCAGCTCGTCGTACCCGAAGGCTCGGAACCGCTCGTTCGCGACCCGCTCGGCGCGGTCCTTGCCGGGTAGGTAGCAGTCGACGAAGTCCTGGAGGTGTTCCCGGCGCAGCGGGTTCTGCTTCAGCGTGAAGTGCTGGTTGGTCCGGAAGTCGTACACCCAGAGCTTGGTCGTCCACGGCTCCTCGCGGGCGCGCTTGCGCTCGAAGAAGAGCACGTTGGCCTTGACCCCGCCGGCATAGAAGATCCCGGTGGGGAGCCGGAGCAGGGTGTGCAGGTCGTACTGCTTGAGCAGCCGGCGCCGGATCACCTCGCCCGCGCCCCCCTCGAAGAGCACGTTGTCCGGCAGCACGACGGCGGCCCGGCCGTCGATCTCCAGCAGGGATGCGATGTGCTGGACGAAGTTGAGTTGCTTGTTGGCGGTGGTCGCCCAGAAGTCGTCGCGTTCGATCTCCCGCTCCTCGCGGGTCGCCCGGCCGTCCTCGCCGACCATCCGGATCGAGGAGCTGCGCCCGAACGGCGGGTTGGCCAGCACCAGGCTGGCCCGCCGCTCCGGCTTCTTGCCGAGGGCGTCCCGCACCTCGATCAGCGACGGCCCGTTGGGGGTGCCGATGCCGTGCAGCAGCATGTTCATCGCGGCCAGCCGAGCGGTGCCGTCGACCAGCTCGGTGCCGTGGATCGCGCCGTGGGCGAGCCGGCGCCGCTGGTCGGGCGTGAGCGCGGCGCCGTGGTGGCGCTGGATGTGCTCGTACGCGGCGAGCAGGAAGCCGCCGGTGCCGCAGGCCGGGTCGGTGATCGTGTCGTCCGGGGTCGGCAACATGCAGTCGACCATCGCAGCGGTCAGGGCGCGCGGCGTGAAGTACTGCCCGGCACCGGACTTGGTGTCCTCGGCACCCTTGGCCAGCAGTTCCTCGTAGGCGTCGCCCTTGACGTCGACGCCCGCCTGCGACCACTTCTCCTTGTCGATCAGGTCCACGATCAGCCGCTTCAGCTTCGCCGGATCCTGGATCTTGTTCTGCGCCTTGCGGAAGATGGTGCCGAGGGTGCCGGGCTCGTGCGCCAGCCCGGTCAGGATCTTCCGGTACTGCACCTCCAGGTCGTCGCCGTCGGTGTCCAGCAGGGTCTGCCAGCTCAGCTCGTCCGGGACGATCTGCTCCGGCTTGATCTCCCGCTTGGCCCGCTCGTCGGCCATCTTCAGGAACAGCAGGAACGTCAACTGCTCGACGTAGTCGATTGTAGACACCCCGTCGTCGCGCAGCACGTCGCAGTAGTTCCAGAGCTTCTGCACCAGCCGGCGCGGATCCACATTGCTCACAGCGGCAGCTCTCCCTGCTGGTAGTCGCGGCCGATCACCCTGGTCGGCGGCGCCGGCTTGTCTTTCTGCGTACGGCGCCCGCGCGCCGCCCGCTGCTTAGGTGGTACGGCCGCCCGCTCGGCCCTGATCCGCGCCAACAACTCCGACGCAGGCTCGTCGTTCGGGTCCTGCGGCACGAGGCGCCCGGCGAATGCTGTCGCCAGTAGAGCAGTGCGTAGCCCGTCAGCCTTGAGACGGGCGGACTCGATAGCCTTTTCCATCCCGTCCAACAACGACAGGTATTTTTCTGCCAACTCGACCAGGTAGGACTGCTCGACCAACGGCGGGACAGGGACAGGGAACTCTTTCATTTTGCGCAAGCTAATCGAGGCTAGGTTAACGCTCTGGAGCCCGTTAACCTCGAACCATCGTCGCCCGAAGCCGTTCGCGTGCCACGCTAGCAGTTTGGGATGAAGGACACCCCCGGAGATCCGGGCGCGGAATACATGGTTCTGGTGGATGCAGCCGGGCACCTGATTCTCCCAGATCCACCCTCGCCCAAGCTTGTCCCGATCGCCGCCCTCATTGAGGAGCACGTCCCCTTGCCGAAGCCGCAACTGCTCAGCCTTCTGCGGCGAGACCCGAATATGCGCTACTTCGGTAAGGTCCAGATAGGCCCGTTGTACGTTCGCAACCCGGAGATACGGGACCTCGACGAAACTCGGATCAGATTGCCGTTTGTTGTCCTTCGTAACTCCGCCCACAACGTCAGCGATCTCCCGCAGGCGCATCCATTTCCATGCTTCGGGAATAGGCGGCAGCTCACCGTCATCAACGCCGGCTGGGGCGGGACGGGACGCTGTTACGCGATCGGGCCCCAGGCTGAGCTGACCGGTACTTGCAGCGAGCATAACCTGATCACGAAAGCGGTTTATGCGTCCGGTAAGCGCAGATAGCTGCGCAATCCCCGAATCAACAACCGAGAGGTGATCTTCGAGAGTGGCTACGATGCGGCGCTGCTCGGCGAGTGGCGGAACCGGGATGGGAACCTTACGGATTTCGCCCAACCCAAGGCGGGGCCTGCCGACGCCGCGAATGCGGTTGGCAGCATATCGCCGAGTCGTCGGCGCCATCATGGCGTAGACAACCCACTTCGCCACCACCCCTGAATGCAACCGGACCCGAATACAATCGGCTTTCACTATCGCTGGCCCGTCGAGCGTCGGCGCCAAACACACTCTCGGCAACTCTTGCCCTAAAGATGCGACAAGAAGATCACCCTGGCGCACGTTATGTACGCGCAGCTTCTCGTAGTGATCAAGGCTTATATACGCTCTCTCGTTAACAAACTGACCATCGCCGATATTCTGAAGCCTTATGACTCGTGCGCCTTCATCTGTATAGTGCGCCGAAGTTAGATTCGAACCGAACGGACCGTCTGTGATCGCGCGAGGCTCGGAGGCTTGCAGCTCGTCCAGAGTTGCCCAGACCCAGCCAGAAGGTAGATCGTTCACGCCGACAGCTCCTGGTTGAGTTCGGTGATCAGGGGGGCGGCGCGGGGGCCGAAGGCGTTGACGAAGCCGTCGACGCCGCCGCGTTCGGTGAAGGGGGCGCCGTCCAGGTCGTCGGGGGTGAGTTCCACGCTGACCGCTATCACGTCCTTGATCCTTTCCAGCCACCACACCTGGTCGGCTGTGAACGTAGCCCCGCCCTGCTTCTGCTGGTGCAGCCACCCTCGGAAGCGCTCCTCGACCAGCGACCGGTACGGCTTCAACTCCTGGTCGATCCCCAACTCATACCTGACCAACGAGATCAGGTCGGTGACACCCCGGTGCCCCGGCGCATCCGCCGTCCTCCCCAGCAGCACGTACGCCTGCCAGAGCGAGTCGGGCGTCCACGCCTGCGGGGGCCGGGCGATCCGGGCCGCCAACTCCTTGAGCTGGTCGAAGCCGACCCGCCCCTCCCCCTCGTAGAAAAGCTGCAACGCGGTGATCTCGTCCCGGTGCTGCTCGATGTAGTCGTGCCAGCTTCGCACGGTCACCTGGGCCCGCTCCTCCACCGGTACGCCGCGAGCCTCCAGCAGCGTGTCTACGTTGCCCTCGTCGATGACGATGTCGTGCGCCCGCCGGATCTCCATGATCCGCTCTCGCAGCTCCGGCTTGGCGGCCAGTGGGCGCAGCGCGGTCGCCATCAGTCCGCGTACCGCCTCCGGGCCGGCCTCGCGGGCCGAGTTCAACTGTTCCGGTGCCACGGCGTCGACCAGGCCGCGCACGATCTCGGTCATCGGCTGACCGGCCAGCTCGTCCAGTTCGCGCTTCTCGTCCTCACTGAGCTGCTGGTTGAGCCGCGACAGCCGGGACGCGAGCGTAGCGACCTCGTTCGGGGTGGCGCTGAGCCGGCCGGCCTTGCCGAGCAGTTGGCTCAGCGACACCTGCCGCTCGGTGTGCCGCTCCAGCGGTACGGCCTCGTCCAGGTCGGCATCCGTCACCCCGACCGCGTCGACGATGACGAACCGCTCCTTCACCTCGGCGTCTTCGGTGACCGCCTGGAACTCGGCGGGGTCGATGGTCCGGGCGCCCCGCCCCTTCATCTGCTCGAAGTACGTGGCGCTGCGCACCCGACGGAGGAAGAAGACACACTCCAGCGGGCGTACGTCGGTGCCGGTTGCGATCATGTCGACGGTGACCGCGATCCTCAGCTCCGGGCTGTTCCGGAACGCCTGGATCAGGTCGTCGGGGTTGTTCCCCTCCCGCCGGGAGGCGTAGGTGATCTTCTGCGCGAAGTCGTTGCCCCTGGCGAAGACCTCCCGGACCATCTTCACCACCTCCTCGGCGTGGTTGTCGTCCCGCGCGAAAATCAGCGTCTTCGGCACCTTCGACCGCCCGGGGAAGATCTCGGTGAAGAGCCGCTCCCGGAAGGTCTCCAGCACCAGCCGGAGCTGTCCCCGGGAGATGACCGACCGCCCGACCTGGCCGCCCTCGTACGCGAAATCGTCCTCCAGTTCCTGGTAGCGCTCGGCCCGGGTCCGCCGGTCCCGCATCGGCACCACCGTGCCGGCGTCGATCCGCTCGCCGGCCTCGGTGATGTGCGTCTTGATCCGGTACACGTCGAAGTCGACGTTGACGCCGTCGGCGACCGCCTGCTCGTAGGTGTATTCCGAGACGAGGTTCTGCTGGAAGAAGCCCATGGTCTGCTTCACCGGGGTGGCGGTCAGCCCGACCATGAACGCGTCGAAGTATTCGAGCACCGCCCGCCACTTGCCGTAGATCGAGCGGTGGCATTCGTCCACCACGATCAGGTCGAACGTCTCCGGCGGGATCTCCGGGTTGTAGCCCACCTCGGCCGGCTCGTCCAGGTCGTAGTCGTCGTACGCCTGGTCGTCGGAGTCGACGTCGGGCAGCTCGCGCCCGCTCAGCGCCCCGTAGAGGCGTTGGATGGTGGAGATGACGACCTTGGACGAGCCGAGCATCCCCGCCCCGGAGAGCCGGTCGACGTTGTACAGCTCGGTGAACTTCCGCCCGTCCCCGGGCGTCTGGTAGGCCGCGTACTCCCGGAGAGTCTGCTTGCCGAGGTTGTTGCGATCGACCAGGAACAGGACCCGATGGGCCCGCGCGTGCTTGAACAGCCGGAAGCTGCTGGTCACGGCGGTGAAGGTCTTGCCCGCGCCGGTCGCCATCTGGATCAGCGACCGGGCGCGGTCCTCCGACAGCGACCGCTCCAGGGCCCGGATCGCGTCGAGCTGGGCGGGCCGCAGTCCGTCGCCGTCGAGCGCCGGCATCCGGCGCAGCCGGGCCCGCAGCGTCGGCGTCGCCGGGTCGTCCTCGGCCTCCCGCATCCACCGCGCCAACGTCTCGGGCCGGTGGAAGGCAAAAACCTCCCGGGTACGCGGAGACGGGTCCAACCCGTTCACGAAGGCCGTCTCGGTGCCGGTGGCCAGGTAGCCGAAGGGCAGCGGCTCGTCCCGCCGCCATGCCCGCATCCGCTGCTCGGCGGTCAACCCGCCCCGGTAGCGGTCGAGCTGTGCCTCCGCGCCCCGCGGTGCGGTGCCCTCCCGCTTCGCCTCGATGACGCCGACGAGCTTCTGGTCGACGTACAGCAGATAGTCGGCCCGACCGGTGGCGAGGGTGACCTCGCGGACGGCCACGCCCGGCCCGGCGAAGAGGTTGAGCTGGTTCTCGTGCTGGACGACCCAGCCGGCCGCCGACAGCTGGCGGTCGATCTCCGCCCGGGTCTGCAACTCGTTGAGCGGCTCCCGGGACGCCCGGCGGGCCCGGGAGATGAACTCCTCCCGCTTGGCCGCCGAGACCTTGACCGGCTTGCGGCTGTCGAACTCGCGCTGCGCGTACTCGGCCTGAGCTTCGAGGGTGGCCACCAGGTCGACCGTCGTCTCCCGGCGCGCGTCCGACTCCCGCACCGCCCGGTCCGCCGCCGCGACCGCGTCCGCCTTCGCGACCGCCAGGGACTTCTTGCCGGCGAGCAGCAGTTTCGTCTGCGCGAGTTCCTCCTGGTAGCGGCGCAGCTCGGCGTGCAGGCCATCCACCACGGACTGCGGCACCTGCTGCGGAGGCGGGCTCGGCGGCACGAAACCGATCGGGGTACGGTCTCCGGTCAGGGCGCGGTGGAACCACACGCCGAGGTCGAAGCTGGTACGCAGCAGTTCCAGGGCGCTGCGCAGCTCGTCCAGGTGATCGTGCACCGCCTTGTTGCCGACGTTCCGGAGGCGGTTGAAGGCGGCGAAGATGTGCGGCACCAGCGCCCCACTGGCGTTCAGCGCCTGCACCTGGTGATAGAAGCTCCCGCTCACCGGCTGCGCCCCGGTACGCCGCACCAGTTCCCGGGCCAGTACGTCGCCGAAGGTGCGGGTCTTGAACATCGCCGCCTGGGCGTCCACATAGATCAGTGATTCGGCACTGGCGCCGTACCAGAGCAGCAGTGGGTGCGCCTCCAGGAAGCCGAAGTTGGCGGACTGCTCCGCCAGTTTGCGTGTGTACCGAGGATCCATGAGTCCCACTCGCTCCGTAGCCGTCGGCGAACAGGCCAGGATAAGGGCCGTCGATCGGAGCCGAAGACCCACGAACGACCCACATCTAAGTCGTCTCGGGCCGCCCACTCCTTACCGAAGGAATGAAAAGCACCTGCTCAGACACTTGTTGATCAGTGTCTCGACCGACTCTCCACTGCGACCGTCGGGGCGGAGCAGCACTGTCGAAAAGCTGACACCGGACGGTCCCGACCGATCAGGCACGGCTGACGGGAGTTAGCTCGACAGGGCGAGGAATGGTGTCGATCAAGTCGACGGACGCCATCTCCAGCGGTCGGCCGCCGTGCCGACGGTGAACTCGGGCGACCGGTGCGGGGGTTCACCGTACGTGAGGACGCACCCGGTACGCAGGCCGCTCAGCTTCCGCATCCGAGTTGAGTGCGCTCGATCTCGCCAAGTTGAAGGACGAAATCGTCGCTGCGTGAGCCACCGAGCACGACTCGCGTGCTGCCGGCCTCCATGTGGCCCTGCGTCGCCTCGGTTTTGACCGCGACGACGTTGTGGGCGCCCATCAGCTCGCGGTAGTCGATCGTTGTAGTGCCGGTGAAACTGTCCCACTTCGAGGATTCGACATGCCGCAGGGGATAGTCGACGAGCCATTCGACGGCGGAGATGAACGCCTCGAACTGAGCCCGTGCGTCGCGGACGAATTCGCGGATCTCGTGCACGGCGGGACCGCGGCCGTGCGTCCCCTGGGGTCGGGCGAGCGTCCGTTGACTGGACCTACCGATGCCCGAGCGCGGCGGGGTGGGGACTGTGTCTGCCGCTTGAAGTCGATATGAAACCAGCCGAGCGTAACGTTCCGTCCGCCACCGGGCCCAAATCGTGGCCGTTACCGCGGGCTGACGACTGGCTTGATTCGCTCGCGTTATCGCGGGCCAACACGAAGGGAGGCCGGATTCTGGCCGACTCAACCGCGCCAACAGCGCTGACGAGAGTGTCCGAACCGAGCACATCCGACAGGTCTAGGCCACGAGTTGGTGGACCTGACAAATACGGGAGAGGCACAAGCATGAGGAAAGTAAGAGCCTTGATGTTGGTGGCTGCTGTTCTGGCGTCGATGCTGTCGACGACCGGCACCAGTCACGCCAGCGCGGGCGACGACAGGACCACGCCCACCGCATCGCCACTGGTCCTGGACGCGGCGGCCCCGATTTGCCCGGCTGGGTACGTGTGCCTGTTTGTGGACGTCGATCAGAAAACAGGCGGGTACATGTGGGCGGCTGGTGCTTACCACAGCAACTTCACACAACTTCCGTGTGAACCAGGTTGGAAATGCAAAACCCTCGGTGACTTCAACGATGAGGCCAGCTCCTGGCACAACAATACAAACAGGACCTACTGCGTCTCCTGGGGCATAAACGGCGGCAACCCCGACAACAGCATGCCCCCGGGCACCTACGGGAACTTCACCACCACCGGTTGGAACGACGAGGCTTCGTCGATCGGCTTCATCGGCTGCCCGTAGCCCGGGCGATGCGAGCCCCAGCCAGAGGAACGGCCTCTGCTGGGGCGCGCACTCCGCAGCCCCCGTGTCACCACCAGCAGCCCAGACGGCCTGATCGGATGTAGTCAACACGGCCGGCGCGGTCGAGGACCATCTCATCGGCCAGGGCAGGTGCGGCGAGTTGCCCAGAACGGGACGGAACCCGCACGGGCTGCCAGCTACCCGTGCCGGGGTGCTCCGGACAGCACTCTCGTCACCGATCCTTCCGGCCGAGCCGGACGGCGACGATTCCGATGATCAGTTGGACGACCACGGCGCGGGCGGTGACGTCGAGCAGGCTGTCCGGAACGGTCCGCCACGGCCCGGAGAGGTTCAGGGCCAGAGCCGACAGCCGCATCGCCGCGAGGATCAGCAGGGCCACCCCGGCGGGCACCAGCGCGAACCGCCACGGGTGCCGCGCCAGGTACGAGCCCTGGCCCGCCGCGGCAAGAGCTGCGAAGACACCGCCGACAAGGAAGAAGAGAGTGACGCCGTTCATCAGCGCCGCGATCAGGCCACCGGCGGTCCGGTTGGCGTCGGTGAGCCAGAGGACCAGAAGGATGCCCGCGACGCTGCCCCCCGACAGCCATGCCGTCGACCACGGCCAGTACCGCCACACCTCGCCCCACGCTCTCACGTGCCCTCCCCATCGAGCGCTCCATCGCGGAATCCTTGAAAGACCGACGAATGACGATCATAGGTTCCGGGCCGGCGGAGCCGACCTCAGACGCGGCTCTGGATCGCGGTAGCACCGGGATCAACGGTTGCACCGGAATCAACCGTGTCGCCCATCGCGGCCTCGTACGCCGCACGAAGCTTGTCGCTGGCCCGGGGAGCCTGCGGACCCGGCCCCGGGATGCCGAGATGGAGGTGGCGTAGCTCCTCCATGAACTGGTCGAGAAGTTGGGGGCCACCGTCGCGGAGCACCTCCGCACGGACGCGCAGGCGTCGTTCGCCGTCGCGGTGGGCCAGGCCCCAGGACCCGAGCGCCACCATGATCGGCAGCACCTGGATGCCCGCTTCGGTGAGTGAGTAGGCGACCCGCTGGCCGCGCCGGGCGCTCTGCCGGGTGAGCAGCCCGGCCTCGGTGAGCCGTCGCAGACGGCTGCTCAGGATGTTGGTGGCGATGCCCTCCTCGCTGCCGGCGAGGAGTTCACGGAAGTGGCGGCGGTTGCCGAACATGATGTCGCGCAGTACGAGCATCGCCCAAGGGTCGCCGAGTATTTCCAGCGCCTGGTTGATGGGACATCCGGACCGTGTCCCGGTGTTCGTCCGCGGCTCCTGCATAGTGATTGCAATCTACCATTGCTTACCCTAGTGTCGGCCGTGAGTAGTTGCAGATTCGCATCACCAGGCCGCCGGGTGCCGGCCCGGGAGGAGAAAGATGGCCGCTGGTGGCTTCTCAACGACACGGCTGGTCCGGCTACGCGAGTTGCTCGAGCGGCACGTCGAGTCGGGCTTCGTCCCAGGTGTACTGGTCGTCCTCGCCCGCCACGGCGAGGTGCACATCGAAGCGACCGGCACTCTCGCGTTCGAGGGTGCCGGGTCCCAGACGCCGATGGCAACCGACACGATCTGCCGCCTGGGCTCGATGACCAAGCCGATCGTCGCCGCGTGTGCGATGACGCTCGTCGAGGACTGCACCCTGCGCCTGGATGACCCGGTCGACGATCTCCTCCCGGAGCTGGCGAACATGACCGTGCTCGCCGATCCCGACGGGCCACTGGACGCCGCCGTTCCGGCGGAACGTCCGATCATGGTGCGGGATCTGCTGACCTACACCCTCGGCACCGGCGTGGTTCCCGCCGAGCCGGGAACCGTCCCGATCGCCGACGCGCTGGACACCCTCGGTGCGCAGCCGCCCGACGAATGGATCCGCCGGCTCGGCGCGCTCCCGCTCGTCCACCAGCCGGGTGAGCGCTGGATGTACGACGTCGCCGCCAACGTGACGTCCGTGCTCATCGCCCGGGCCACGGGCAGGTCGTTCGGGGACGCCCTGCGCGAGCGCATCTGCGATCCACTCGGGATGAAGGACACCGCCTTCACGGTGAGCGACGCGAGCATCGGCCGGCTGGCCACGGCGTACGAGCGTGACGATGCCGCCTCCGGCAGGCCGGCGGTCGACGACGGCCCGGACGGGCGGTGGAGCCGGCCACGGGTGTTCGAATCAGGTGGTGGCGGTCTCGTCTCAACCGCCGACGACTACCTCGCCTTCGCCTCGACCCTGCTCGCCGGCGGCACCCACCACGGCGAGCGGGTCCTGTCGCGGCCGTCGGTGACCTTGATGACCAGCGACCACCTGACCCCGGCACAGCGGGCCGTCTCCGGGTTCTGGCCCGGGTACTTCGACCACATGGGCTGGGGTTTCGGCATGTCGGTGCACACCCGCCGCACCCGGCTCGGCCCCTCGGTCGGCAGCTACGGATGGCCCGGCTTCTACGGCACCGCCTGGTACAACGATCCCGCCGAGCAGCTCACGGCGATCGTCCTGATGCAGCGGGCGCACATGGGAAACCAGACGCTGCCGATGTGGAACGACATCTGGACCACCGTCTACCAGGCGATCGACGACTGATCGGGCGGGGCGACAACGACGGGCGCGGCGACAACGACGGGCGGAACCGGCATCAGTCATCAGTCGGGCGGTTTCGCCAACCGCTCCAGCCGGGTCCAACTGGCCCAACCACGCTCGCGCATCAGGTCCAGCATCCGCTGCGCCCGCGGGTCGGTCTCCAGGGCGAGTGCGTCCAACAGCTGCGACGACAGGTCGTCCTGCGTCGCCTCGCCGGAGTTGGCCACGTACTCGGCCAGGCTGGCGGCCATGATGTCGGCGGCCTCCGCCAGCCGTGGATCGTCGTCCTCCGCGTCGCTGTCGATGACCTCGGACAGCACCCGGTAGAGCCGGAGGTACCGCGGGTCGTCGAGCTGTGCGAGTTTTCCGGAGATGTACCCGCGGATCCGATCGGGCGAGTGAGCCCCGACCAGGATCCACCCGTCCCGCTCACCCCGCACGAGCCGCTCCGACACCCCGAGCTCCCGAAGCCGATCAAGATAGTCGATCACCTCGGGTGGAAGCACCAGACTGTCCCCGGCGACGAGTTGCGCCACCTGCTTGCGGCTGTTCTCCAGCCGTTCGATCTCGTCGCGTAGCTGGTGGTCGATCCTCTGTACGGCTTCGGCGAAGGTCGACGCGTCGGCTTCGAGCATCTGACCGATCTCGGACAGCGGCACGCCGGCGTTGGCGAGGGTACGGATCTTGATGAGGGCGACCACAGCCATGGCGCCGTACCGTCGGTAACCCGAAGCGTCCCGTGCCGGCTCGGGCAGCAGCCCGATCTGGTGGTAGTGCCGCACCGCCCGCACCGTCACGCCGGCGTACGCCGCCAGTTGGCTGATCGTCAGCATGCTCTCATCCTGCCCTCAACTCGCCCAACGCCGGTCGGCGCCGGCTCAGGAGATCCTGCGCCGGTAGGTGATGTTCGCGAGGACGTAGGCCACGACGAGGATGCCGACGCACCAGGCGAGGGCGGTCCAGACGTCGGTGCCGACCGGCTGCTCGGTGAAGAGGCCGCGAATCGCGTTGACGATGGAGGTCACCGGCTGGTGCTCGGCGAAGGCGCGCACCGGGCCGGGCATGGTGTCGGTGGGCACGAAGGCCGAGCTGATGATGGGCAGGAATATGAGCGGATAGGAGAACGCGGTCGCGCCGTCTATCGACTTCGCGATGAGACCGGGGATCACGGCGATCCAGGTCAGGGCCAGGGTCAGCAGGACGAGGATGCCCGCGACCGCGAGCCAGGCCAGCACGTCGGCGCCCGAGCGGAAGCCCATCAGCAGGGCGACACCGACGACGAGGACCAGCGAGATCATGTTGGCGAGCAGCGAGGTCAGCACGTGCGCCCACAGCACGCCCGAACGGGCGATCGGCATGGACTGGAACCGTTCGAAGATCCCGCCCTGCATGTCGGTGAAGAGCCGGTACGCCGTGTAGGAGATGCCCGAGGCGATGGTGATGAGCAGGATGCCGGGAAGCATGTAGTTCACGTACGAGACCGACCCGGTGTCGATCGCGCCGCCGAAGACGTAGACGAAGAGCAGCATCATGGCGATCGGTGTGATCGCGGTCGTGATGATGGTGTCCAGGCTGCGTGTGACGTGCCGCATCGTCCGTCCGGTCAGGACGGCGGTGTCGGCGAGGAAGTGCGCGGTCATGGCTGTCCCCCTACGGTGTCGCCGACGACCGCGAGGAAGACCTCTTCGAGGGAGGGCTGCTTCTCGACGTACTCGACCTTCGCGGGCGGCAGCAGTTGCTTGAGTTCGGCCAGGGTGCCGTCGACGATGATCCGGCCGTGGTGCAGGATCGCGATCCGGTCGGCCAACTGCTCGGCCTCGTCCAGATACTGCGTGGTGAGCAGCACCGTCGTACCGCCCTCGGCGAGCTTCTTGACGGCCTGCCACACCTCGATTCGCGCCTCCGGATCCAGCCCGGTCGTCGGCTCGTCGAGGAAGACGACCGGCGGATTCCCGATGAGGCTCATCGCGATGTCTAGGCGGCGGCGCATGCCCCCGGAGTACGTCGCCACCCGCCGGCCGCCCGCCTCGGTCAGCGAGAAGCGTCGCAGCAGGTCGTCCGCGATCGCGCCCGGGTTGTCGAGGTGCCGCAGCCTGGCGACCAGGACGAGGTTCTCCCGCCCGGTGAGGATTCCGTCGACCGCCGCGAACTGCCCGGTGAGGCTGAAGGAACCGCGTACCTCGGCGGGCTGCGCCGCGACATCGAAACCGTTGACCCGGGCGGTCCCGGAGTCGGCCCGCAGCAGCGTGGCCAGGATCCTCACCAGCGTGGTCTTGCCCGCCCCGTTCGAGCCGAGCAGGGCGAAGATGCTGCCCCGGGCCACCTCGAGATCGACGCCGCGCAGTACGCGCAGCTCCTTGTAAGACTTCTCCAGGCCCTGCACCTGGATCGCGGGTCCGTCGGCCCGGTCGGTTGTTCGCGGGATGCTCATGGCAGCCAGCATGGAGGGTTGACGTAGCGTCAAGGTCAAGCCCTTTCGCCACCCGATCATCCCGCTGGTGCCGGGCCACCATGGCGCGGGCGGCAGGCTCGATCAGACCGGGTCAGGGTTCACGGCTACGGCGGACCGCGTGCTCGACCGTGGCCTTCAGCGCCCGCCGGGGTACCGGGCCCAGGTCGTCGACGACGTCGACCAGCAGGGCGAGCTGTTCGAGGGCGGCGAACGCCTGGCTCGCCCCCGCCTGGTCCACCCCCTCGTAGAGTTCGAGGCCGACGAAGGCACCGGAGATCGCCCGGGCCAGCCCGCCGACGTCGGCGATCTCCACGAAGGGGGAGTCCACGAGCAGCCGGCGGAGCACCGACTCGATCTCGTCGACCCAGACTCTCAGGGCGGCCGCGACCGACTCGGCGAGCCGCTGATCGGTCTGGGCGCCGGCCAGGAGTTGGGCGAGGACCGAGACGTGTCCGAGCTCCTTCTCCTGCTCATGCAGCGCCCGGCCGACGTCGAGCAGTTCGCGCAGCGTGCGTACCTCGGCGAACCGGGCGGAGTAGACCGCGACCCGTTCGGCAGTGTTGGCCGTGCAGGCTGCCGCCAGCAGTTCGTCCACGCTGCCGAAGTGGTAGAAGACCAGTGCCTGGTTCACCCCGGCGGCGCTGGCGATGGTCCGGGCGGATATCCCGGCAATGCCGTGCGTGCCGATGGCGGTGAGAGTCCCGTGCAGAAGTCGCTGCTTGGTGTCGGACATTCCGCTCCTCGGGGCCGGGTACCCGGATGGCCTGGCGGGCGGGCCTGGACTCGCGGGCGGGTCAGGTGTGGCGGTGCGATCATCGCATCCGTCACCAGCTGCGCCAGCCAGGCCACTCCCGGCAACCGCAGTGACCAGCCCAGATAGGCCCACCCCAGGGTGACATGGTCCAGTGCGCGGGCAACGGCGGCCACCCCTCGTTCGGGGTGCCCGTCGCCGCCCGCGTACCGGGCTCGGCGCAGCGGGCGGTCGTGCTCGGTTGCCGGCCGGAGGAGGAGCCGGCGAGGTTCACGCCGGTCCAGGAAGGCGCCGACGGCCGCGCACGGTCCGCAGTCGCCGTCGAGCCAGAGCGACGCCGCCGGCCCGCCAGGCGGGTACGGCCGCCACCGGGGCCACCAGTCGCGGACCTGAGCCCGGTACCGGTGCCAGTCCGGCCCGTACCGGTCGGCGAGGTCCCGCCGCTCGTGCGGGCCGGCCACGCTGGCCCCGAAAGCCACGCCGGCCAGCGCCGCGACGGCGAGCCAGCCGCTGCCGGTCGCCACCGCCAGCAGCAGGAGCAGCCCGACGACGCTGATCTGCATCGGGTTGCCGACATAGCCGTACGGCCCGGTGGTGACCAGTCGGCGTGGCGGGTCCCAGGGGTACGGCGTGCCGCCGCCACGCACCGCGAACTCGCGTACCGCCGCCAGCGCCGGTACGGCCAGCAGCAGGCCAAGCTGGGCCAGCACGAACAGCCAGGTCGCGGGCAGCCGACCGAGTCGACTCCACGAGCCGTCGCCGAACTCGAACACCACGGTCGGCAGCAGCCACAGCACCAGCACGGTGAAGGTGCCCAGTTGCAGCAGCACCCGGGCGGGCAGCCGGCGCCGGTCGGCGCTCCACCGGCCGAGCAACTGGGCGGGCAGTGCCACGCAGAGCAGGCCGACGGCCTCGCCGACCAGCCAGGACGGTCCGAGGTGGACCAGCGGGCGCAGCTGCGGCATCGCCACCGCGTCGAGCCAGCAGAGCAGGCCGAGCGCCACCGGCAGCGGCAGCACCCGGCGCAGCAGCACCGGCACCGGCCCCCACAGCAGGGCCCAGCCGAGCCACAGGTCGACCGGCATGCCCCGGAACGTGCCGTCGACCGGGGCGAAGGCGTACCACCCGGTAGGGCGGGCCAGTTCGTTCAGGGCCGCGATCCCGACAGCCGCCGCGACGAAGGCGAGCAGCGCGGCGAACCGGGCCTCACGGCCACGTTCCAGCCTGGCCGCGCCGATGGTCAGCGCCACGGGTATCAGCAGGCAGAGGTATCGGATCGCCGTCAGGCTCATCCCACCACCACCGCTGCCGAAGCTGGCGCTGCCGCCGGTGGCGTCATCGCAGGTCGAGCATGTCGAGCAGGTGGCTGGCGCCCTCGTGTACCAACCCGTCCTGGAGGGGCCCGAAGTACCAGGAGGGGTCGAGACCCCGCCGGTAGGCGACGGTGACCCGTACCTCGGTGTGACCGGCGTCGACGGTACGCCAGTGGATGTCGGCCCGCTGCCAGCTCAGCCACCTGGCGGTGATCGAGGTGTCCTCGACGAGCCGGAAGCCGATCCGGTCCGGCGCCACCGAGTCGACCTCGGCGAGAAGATGACCGCCGGGGCCGTGTGAGGTGCCGTGGTAGCCGAACGCCCACCGATCACCGACGTCCAGCCCGGTCCCGTGGACGTGCTGGGGCAGCGGGACGCCGAGCATCCGCAGTGGAATGGACCGGACCGGGGTCGGTCGTGGGCCGGCGGCCAGCCGGCCGGCGAGTTCACCGGCCGGGACCGGGACCACCCGGACCACCTCGACCGACTGGTCCGGCGCGATTCGCAGCCCGTCGACGCTGCCCTCGACCCCGCCGAGCAGCAGCAGCGGCAACACCAGCACGGCGTAGGTGCGCGAGGACGACTCGTGGAGCCAGCAGACCAGTGCGGTGCTGCCGTGCACGACCGCGTACACCAGGGGGGCGGCGAGCACCACACAGATGGCGCCCTCATGCAGGGCCACCGAAGTCAGCAGCAGCACGATGGTGGTGACCACGAAGACCCGGCCGTGAGTGGTCCGCGGCGGCGTCAGCGCCAGCGCCGCGGCGAGCAGCACCGGCAACCCGACGAAGAGCATGGCGCTGTCGGCCCGCCCGGTCCGCACGGTGAGCACGAAGGCGATCGCGCCGCCCGCGGTGATCAGTCCGGCCAGGATCCAGTTCGCGCCGCTCCGTCGATTTGATGGTCGTCTCCCCGGCTCGTCCAACTCGACACCTCCGTTGCACGCTTTTGAGCGACCGCTCAAAAGCCAGGATAGTCGAGTTTGAGCAATCGCTCAACCGCGTCTGGTCCACCGGGGATACGCCAGCGTCTCGCCCCGACCGGTTTCGCCCATCGGTAGACCCGGCTGCCCGGATCGATCCCGGCGCCGCCTCCCGGAGGGTGGCCGAGACGCACCCCGGGCGGATACGACGGAGTCCCGCCGATCAGATGCGATCGGCGGGACTCCGTCGTGGAATCTGCGGTGGATCAGGCGACCGTGACCGCTACCTCGTTGACGCCCCGGCCGGCGGTGACCGAGAGGTCGCCGTTGCCGTGCCGGGAGAGTGCCCGCAGCGTCCAGGTGCCCGGTGCGGCGAAGAACCGGAACTGCCCGGCCGGCGAGGTGACCACCTCGGCGGTGAACTCACCGGTGGCGTCGAGCAGCCGGACGTACGCCCCGGGGACGACCTCGCCGCTGGCGGCGCTGACGATCCCGGTGATCACGGTTTCCTTCTCCAGGTCGAGGCCCGCCGGCAGCGGAGCCGCCTGGTCGGGCGCCGCGCAGCCGGCGGCGATCGGTGCGGTCATGGTCGTCACACCTGCCCCGGCTCGTCGCCGAGCGCCACCGGCACCCCGACCAGCGAGCCGTACTCGGTCCAGGAGCCGTCGTAGTTCTTCACGTTCTGGTGCCCGAGCAGCTCCTTGAGGACGAACCAGGTGTGCGAGGAGCGCTCGCCGATCCGGCAGTAGGCGATGGTGTCCCGGCTGCCGTCCAGCCCCGCCTCGCCGTAGATCTTGCGCAGCTCGTCGTCGGACTTGAAGGTGCCGTCCTCGTTGGCCGCCTTCGACCACGGCACGCTGAGCGCGGTCGGGATGTGCCCACCCCGCTGCGCCTGCTCCTGCGGCAGGTGGGCCGGGGCGAGCAGCCGGCCGGCGTACTCGTCGGGGGAGCGGACGTCGACCAGGTTCTTGGTGCCGATCGCGGCGACCGTCTCGTCGCGGAAGGCCCGGATCGACAGGTCCGGCTCCTGCGCAATGTATTGCGTGGCGGGGCGGGAGACCGGGTCGGTGACGAGCGGGCGGGCGTCCAGCTCCCACTTCTTGCGACCGCCGTCGAGCAGCTTGACGTCGCGGTGCCCGTAGAGCTTGAAGTACCAGTACGCGTAGGCGGCGAACCAGTTGTTGTTGCCGCCGTAGAGCACGACGGTGTCGTCGTTGGAGATGCCGCGCTCGGAGAGCAGCGCCTCGAACTGGGCCTTGTTCACGAAGTCCCGGCGTACCGGGTCCTGGAGGTCGGTCTTCCAGTCGAGCTTGATCGCACCGGCGATGTGCCCGCCGTCGTAGGCGGTGGTGTCCTCGTCGACCTCGACGAAGACCACGCCGGGGGCGTCGAGGTTCTTCTCGGCCCAGTCGGCCGAGACGAGTGCGGTGTCGCGACTCATCAGATCACTCCTTGGTGAGGATACGTGTGTGAGCCTGCGCGTGGAGATCGACCGGTGTTGTTGTCGCATGTCACGCGCGGGACCCATTGGTAGGACGGATCACGGGTACGTGCGACGGCGCCGCTGCCGGGCGTGAGGTGGGACCAGAAGGGAACGCAGGACAGCCCCGCCGTCAGATGACGGGGCGACACAGGCAGGTGGCCACGCGGCACAGGTCGACCGCGCGCCGTTTGGTGAGGAGCGTCCCCATGAATCGGGAGCCTACCAGCGCAACCGACCCGTTACCCAGGACCAACCACCATCCGGGATCATGCGACCCGGAGTCCGGATCAGCGAACCTCGCTCAACGCCACATCCTGAGCACTGGCGATGACAGCCAATCCATCCGGCAGGGGCCGTACCTCGTGCAGGCGCAGCGCGAACGGCAGCGGCGGCAGCGGCACCCGGACCGAGAGCTGCCGGGCGAAGTTGTTGACGAAGGTCTGGACCACCGGATTGTCCGGCAGGTCGGCAGAGGTGAGCCGGTCGAAGGTGATCACGATGTCGTCGCCGTCGACGGTCACGTTCGCGGTGCCCTGCACGGTCAGCTCCTGCTCCAGGATCGGCACCCGGACCGGCGCGGTCACCCCGAGCTTGCCGTCCTGCTCCCGCAGCTGTACCCCCGGCCGGTCGATCAGCGCCACCACGCTGTCGTAGCTGACGGTGCCGGTGCCCCGAACCGTCTTCGCGGTGACCTCGCCCTGGCCGGAGCGGAGCGTGTCCAACGACGCCGTGACGTCCCGCGCGTCGACCGTCAGCTCCGGCACCTTCACCGCCGCGTCGGTGCCCTGCACCGGCCCCTGTACGTCGCGGAGCAGCACCCTGATCGAGTCGTAGCGGCCCTCGAGCACCTGGGTGAGGAACGGGAAGCCGCCGACCGTCACCTCGGGGGCGGCGGACTGCACGTTCTGCCGGGAGATCTCCTGGTCGATCTGCTCCGCGACGACCCGCTCGGCGACTCCGGCGGCGACCCGGTCGGCCACCACCAGCAGTCCGGCCAGCACCAGGAGCACGATGACCAGGATGATGAGCGCCCGGCGCCCCCTGCGCCGGCGGGGCCGTCCGGCGTACACCCTGCCGTCTGCCGGATAGCTCTCCGCCACGCCGCCTCCCCGATCCGGTGCCGTCGCACCCGGCCACCGCCGTCGTCGTCGGACCACTATCTACCCGAACGGGCACATCTCCAACCACCGAGGTACGCCGCCGGTTCCCACCACCGGGGTACGCCGCCGGCAGCCGGCGGGAAGCCCGGGCACCCGCCACCGCCCAGCGGAACCGCCCGTGCTCAGAGGAAGAAGACGCTCATCGCGTACGCGGCCGGTGCGGCCAGCGCGAAGCCGCCGAGCGGTCCCTGCATGTGCCGGGCGACCCACATCGTCGGCGGCTCCCCGGCCATCAGCCGGCCCGCCTCGGCGTAGCCCACCGCGAGGTCGGCCAGGGCCGCCGCGGCGGCCGCGACCAGCCCGACCAGGGCACCGCTGGTCGGCGTGAAGGCCACCAGATAGCTGCCGAGGATGCCGGCGGCGAGGGTGCCGAGCATCGCCCCGATCACCACACCGGCGGCGCCGCGCGGCACCTGCGGGGCCAGCCTCGGCCAGGGCAGCACCGCGTCGGTCGCCCGGGCGACGGCCAGTGCCACCGCCGCCGCGGTCAGGCAGACGAAGATCGCCTGGGTACCCTTCGGGATCCGGCTGAGCACGATCAGCGTGCCGAAGGCCACCACGCCGACCACGATGAACAGGGTGGCGCCGAGCGACTCGGTAACCCGGGCCCGGTCGGCCCGCCGGACGAGCTGGCCGAGCACCCCGAGCAGGAACCCGCCCGCCGCCACGTACCCGAGCGGGGCGAGCGCGGCGATCTGCGGCAGTACGGCTGCGGCGTCGGCGGCGACCGCCACCGCCACCGCCACCCCGCCGACCAGCGGCAGGGCCGGCGGGCGCATCGCCATGGTCCAGGCGAGGACGAAGAGCAACTGCACCCCGAAGACGACCACGGCGAACGGCAGCCGGGCACCGGGCCCGGCGGTCTGTGCCCCGAAGATCAGGCCGACCCCGAGCAGCGCGGCGAAGCCGGCGATCGCCACCGAGAGCAGCCGGCGGACCGGTACCGGCGGCAACTCCTCCTCGCCGTCGAGATCCCCGTCCACCTCGCCGTCCGGGCGCGGGCCGTCGATGCCCCGGGCACCGTCGCCGGAGCGGTGGCCGTCGACGCTCCGGTGGCCGTCGCCGGATCTGGCCCCGGCACCGTGCCGGGAGGCCTCCGGCCCGCGCGGGCCGTCGAGAGGGCTGCGGGGGTCAGGGCCGGCGGGGCGACCGCGCGGGTCGGGGGCGCGGTGCGGGCCGGCCGGACCGGTGCGGTTCTCCGGCCAGGAGTCGCGGCCGGTCTCCGGCCAGGAGTCGCGGCCGGTCTCCGGTGGCGTCGAGGGGTACACGCCCCGATCGTGCCAGACCGACCGCCCGACGCGCCGGGCCCGGCGCCCCCGAATCGAACCCGGTCCGGAAACATGCCGGTAATGACCGATCACACAGCCCATGAACCGAACATGTGAGAGCGTCCGGCGGAAGTTCCGATAGGGTTGGTCCCTACCTGCCCGTCAGTGACGCCGGGACGACACCCAATCTCCCAGCGGTCCCCCGGAGTCCCCGGCCCCAGCGCCGCTGGCCACCGCGCGGCGCTGCATGCCCGCCGGGACGGAGGTGATGTGTGGAGATCCTGCTGTTGGTGACCGCGCGCGCAGGCGAACCGTCCGTTGTGCTGCCCGCCCTCGACCTGCTCCCCCACTCGGTGCGCACCGCCCCGCGCGACGTCCGCACCCTCGTCTCCGGGCCCAGCCCGGACGCCGTACTCGTCGACGCCCGCTCGGAACTGAGCGAGGCCCGGGCGACCTGCCGGATGCTGCACGCCACCGGGCTCGGTGTGCCGCTGGTCGCGGTGGTGACCGAGGCCGGTCTCATCGCCCTGAACGCGGACTGGGGCGTCGACGACGTGATCCTGGCCAGCGCCGGTCCGGCCGAGGTGGAGGCCCGGCTGCGCCTGGCGGTCGGCCGGCTCAGCAACGCGACCGCGGCGGCCGGCGGGCTGATCCGGGCCGGCGATCTGTCCATCGACCCCGACACGTACGCCGCCAAGCTCAAGGGCCGGCCACTCGACCTGACCTACAAGGAGTTCGAGCTGCTCAAGTTCCTCGCCCAGCACCCCGGCCGGGTCTTCACCCGCGACCAGTTGCTCCGCGAGGTCTGGGGCTACGACTACTTCGGCGGTACCCGCACCGTCGACGTGCACGTACGGCGACTGCGGGCCAAGCTCGGCTCGGAGTACGAGTCGATGATCGGCACGGTCCGGCAGGTGGGCTACAAGTTCGTCACCCCGCCGTCCCGGCAGCTGCCGGAGTCGGAGAGCGTGCCGCTGCCCGCCTGACGGGAGAGCACCCCGACCTCGATCGACCACGAAGGCCACCCGTTCCGCCGGGTGCCCTTCTGGTGTACGGCGCCTGCTGGTGTACCGGTGGCCCGTTGGCATGCCGGTCCGGGTGATGGCGTGGAACGAATACGAGAAAACATAATGATTCGGGCGATATCTACGTAGCCTTGACCGGAAGGGTCCGGAGGAGGCTGAGGTGGCAACAGCGGTTTCGACGGTGGTTGTCGGCGCGGAACGGGCAGCACCTTGCGGGGCGGTCCGCTGATGCCGGCCATGTCCCGAACCCACATGCTCACGGTCGCCACGCTGGTCACCGTCGCGGTACTCGGCGGTGCGTACGCGCTCGGCCACACCCTCGGCCGACCCGGCGGGCCACTGGCCGCGCCCGAGAACCGGGCCCGGCACCAGACCGATCCCCAACCGGACGGCGAACCGGACCAGCGGTCGGGTGACCCGGCCGGCGGACCTGTCGAGGGGCGGGCCGACCCGGGGCAGCGCAGCGGGCCGCCCCCGGGGGGACCGGCGCTTCCGGCTCCGACGGCCACTACGGCACCGGGCGGCACCGGGCAGCCCGCCGACCCGGACCGGCACCGGGGGGACGAGCCGCCGCGGCTCCCGCCCGAGCAGGACGGGCCGTACGGCGCCCGGATCAGCACCGGCGCCCGCTACGTGGCGCTGACCTTCGACGACGGCCCCGATCCCCGGTACACCCCGCAGACCCTTGCCGCACTGCGCGAGTACCACGTCAAGGCCACCTTCTGCCTGGTCGGTGAGAACGCCCGGGAGCACCCCGAACTGGTCCGGGCGATCGTGGCCGAGGGGCACACCCTGTGCAACCACTCCTGGCGGCACGACACCCGGCTGGGCAGCCAGCCCAGTGCCAGCATCCGGTTCGACCTGGAACGCACCAACGAGGCGATCCGGGCCGCCGTGCCCGACGCGCGGATCGGGTACTTCCGGCAGCCCGGCGGTGCCTGGACCTCCCGGGTGGTCTCGGTGGCCCAGCAGTTGGGCATGACCTCGCTGCACTGGGCGGTGGACCCGCAGGACTGGACCCGCCCCGGCGTCGGCGCCATCGTCTCGCGGGTGAACGCCGGGATCGGACCGGGGGCGATCGTGCTGCTGCACGACGCCGGGGGCAACCGGCAGGGCACCGTGGTCGCACTTCGCTGGCTGCTGCCCGACCTCGCCCGGGCGTACGCCCTCGCCGCACTGCCGCCCGGCCCGGTGCCGGCCGGAACCGCCCCGGGCGGGTCACCGTCGGCCGGTACACCGGCACCGGCCTCGCCCGGCCA
The DNA here is from genome assembly GCF_040120695.1 of Plantactinospora sp. B6F1. Classification (NCBI taxonomy): domain Bacteria; kingdom Bacillati; phylum Actinomycetota; class Actinomycetes; order Micromonosporales; family Micromonosporaceae; genus Plantactinospora; species Plantactinospora sp. B6F1. The sequence goes on from NZ_JBEEAC010000009.1 coordinate 24,259, forward strand.
GCCGGCCGGACAGCCGGCCGGACCACCAGCCGGACAGCCAGCCAGACCACCAGCCGGACAGCCGGCCGGACCGCCCGTGCGGTCCTGAGCGTCCGGCTGGCGGGCACCGGCGGAGCGGGGTCTACGGTGGGAAGATGATCGTCGAGCAGCCGGCGGACCCCCGGGTGACCAGCCTCGACGGGCTCGCCCCGGACGATGTCGAGGCGGTGCTCGCCCTGGCCGGTCTGGCGGGCGCCGCCGACGGCGCCGACCCGCTCTCCGAGCACGTGACGCTACGACTCCGGCAGGGCGGGGAGAGCACCGTCAGCCACCTGATCGTCCGGGGGCCGGCCGGGGCGGTGGTCGGCTACGCGTACCTGGAGCCGCTGGACGGGGCCGCCGAGGTCTCCGCCGAACTCGTCGTACACCCGATGTGGCGCCGGCAGGGCATCGGCCGGGCGCTGGTCACGGCGGCGCTGCAACGGGTACCCGGAACCGGCGCGCTGCTGCTGTGGGCGCACAGCGACCATCCGTCGGCCGCCGCGCTCGCCCTCGACCTGGGGCTGCACCGGGCCCGGGTGCTGTGGCAACTGCGCCGCTCGCTACGGGACCCGCTGCCCGAGCCCGAGCTGCCCGCCGGGGTCTCGCTACGCGCGTTCCGGCCGGGCGACGACGACGAGGCGTGGCTGGCGGTCAACGGGCGGGCCTTCGCCAGCCACCCGGAGCAGGGTCGCTGGGACCGGACCGACCTGCGGCTGCGCCTCGCCGAGCCGTGGTTCGACCCGGCCGGGTTCCTGCTCGCCGTCGAGGAGTCGTCGGGACGGCTGCTCGGCTTCCACTGGACCAAGGTGCACGGCCGGATCGCGGGGCACGGCAACCGGGCCGACGGACACGGCGCCCCCGAGCGGTCCGGCCCGGCTGCGGGGTCCGCGCCGACCGGCCCGGCTGCGGGGTCCGCGCCGATCGGCGAGGTGTACGTGGTCGGTGTCGACCCGGACAGCCACGGGCTCGGGCTCGGCCGGGCGCTCACCCTCGCCGGCCTGCACCACCTGCGCGACCGGGGACTGACCCGGGTGATGCTCTACGTCGACGAGTCCAACACCGGTGCGATGGCGCTCTACACCCGGCTCGGCTTCGCGAACTGGGTACGGCACGTGCGGTACCGGTGGTCACCGGCGGACAGGATGACCGGGGACGGGTCCGAGGCGCACTGACGGCCCGGTCCCACCGCGCGCACCGGCGCACGGTTCACGAAACGGACATCTCGCCCTCAGGATCCGGCCACCCAGCCGGTTCCCCCTGTTCACCCTGAGTTCACCCACGACCGGCGAGCCGGCTACCTGGCGCTCCTAACTTCCCTACTAGCCGATCACCAGTCGGCTCCCGGGGACGCGTCCCGGGCTTGCTTCGTACAAGGTGAAGGGAACCTTTCAGGTGAAGCTCCAGCGGCACGGCACCATTGCCTGCCTCGCTCTGGCCACGGCACTGGCAGTCAGCGCCTGCGGCTCGGACAACAACGAGCCCACCGAGGCATCGGCCGCCGGCTCCACCCCGGCGACCGACTGCGCCACGGGCACGATCAACGCCCAGGGTTCGTCGGCGCAGAAGAACGCGGTCGACGAGTGGCGCAAGGCGTACCAGCAGAAGTGCACCGGCTCGACCATCAACTACGAGCCGAGCGGTTCCGGCGCGGGCATCCAGGCCTTCATCGCCGGTACGGCGGACTTCGCCGGCTCGGACTCGTCGCTGAAGGACGACGAGCAGCCGAAGGCCGACGCCAAGTGCCCCGGCGGCGCGGCGATCCACCTGCCGATGGTGATCGGTCCGGTCGCGGTGGTCTACAACGTCAGCGGCCTGGACGACCTCCAGCTCAAGCCGGCCACCCTCGCGAAGATCTTCGCCGGCAAGATCACCAAGTGGGACGACGCCGCGATCAAGGCCGACAACCCGAGCGCGACCCTGCCGTCGGCGACGATCCAGACCGTGCACCGCTCGGACGAGTCGGGCACCACCGACAACTTCACCGACTTCCTGACCAGGACCGCCGGGGCCGACTGGACCTTCGGCAAGGGCAAGGCCTGGAAGGCGCCGGGCGGCACCGGTGCGGCCAAGTCCGACGGGGTGGCCAGCGCGGTCAAGCAGGCCGAGGGCAGCATCAGCTACGTCGAGATGTCGTACGCCGAGAACGGCGGCCTGAAGATGGCCAAGATCGGCAATGGCGCCGGCGAGTTCGCCGAACTGACCCCGGAGTCGGCCGGTAAGACCATCGCCGGTGCGCAGGTCACCGGCGAGGGCGACGACCTGAAGATGTCGATCGACTTCAACACCAGGGAGCCCGGCGCGTACCCGATCGTCCTGGTGACCTACGAGATCGTCTGCTCCAAGGGCCTCGCCGCCGACAAGCTGGCGCTGGTCAAGGGCTTCCTGGGCCACGCCGCCAGCACCGAGGGGCAGGCCGAGCTGACCGAGCTGGGCTACGCCCCGTTGCCGGAGTCGGTCCGCGGCAAGGTCGAGGCGGCCGTCCGGGCTCTCGCCTGATCCGCCACCAGATCATCCTCACTACTTCGTCAACGGAGCGAGCGAGCAGATGGGCGACACCCCAGACCGCTCGGCCAACGCCGGCACCGGCGGACGTCGGGTGACCATCGGTCACGCCGGGTCCGCCGGTGCCGCGCTGTCGGTCGACGTACCAGTGACACCCGCGCACCCCGCTCCGCCCGGAGCCGGCCAGCCCGGCGGCGGTGGCGGCGGCGGTAGCGGTGGTGGCGGCAGCGGTAGCGGTGCCGGCAGCGGTAGCGGTGCCGGCCTGGACGGTGGCGGGCCGGCCCTAGGCGGCGGTGGCGCGCTGCCCCGGCGGCGGGCCTTCGGCGCCGAGCGGCTCTTCCAGGGGTTCACCATGGCCGCCGGCACGATGGTGCTGGTCATCATCGTGGCGATCGCGGTCTTCCTGATCGCCGAGGCGGTACCGGCGCTGCGCGCCAACACCGCCAGCTTCCTCACCTTCGAGGGCTGGTTCCCCAACGAGGCGCAGCCGAGGTTCGGCATCGGCGCGCTCGCCTTCGGCACCGTACTCACCTCGGTGCTGGCGCTGCTGCTGGCCGTACCTGTGGCGCTGGGCATCGCGCTCTACCTGTCGCACTACGCGCCCCGCCGGATCGGCACCGCGCTCGGCTTCCTGGTCGACCTGCTGGCAGCGGTGCCGAGTGTGGTCTTCGGGCTCTGGGGCCGGGACTACTTCTACGGCCCGGTGCGGGAGTTCTCGGTCTGGCTGAACAGGTACTTCGGCTGGATTCCGATCTTCGGCGGGGACGGGCCGTTCGGCCGGTCGATCCTGCTCGGCTCCCTGGTGCTGGCCATCATGGTGCTGCCGATCATCACCTCGCTCTCCCGCGAGGTGTTCCGGCAGACCCCGACCGCCAACGAGGAGGCCGCGCTGGCGCTCGGCGCCACCAAGTGGGAGATGATCCGGATGGCGGTGCTGCCGTACGGCCGCCCCGGCATCATCGGCGCCACGATGCTCGGTTTGGGCCGGGCGCTCGGCGAGACGATCGCCCTGGCGATGACCCTCGGCATCGTGTCGAGCATCTCGTTCAACATCATCGAAAACGGCGGCAACACCGTCGCCGCCAACATCGCCAACGCGTTCGGCGAGGCCAACGACGTCGGCCGGGGCGCGCTGATCGCCTCCGGCCTGGTGCTCTTCTCGATCACGCTGATCGTCAACATCACCGCGCGGGCGATCATCCACCGGCGCCGGGAGTTCACGGAGGCCGCGGCATGACCACAACCCTCACCCCGGCCCCGCCCTCGGCCGCGCCGGGGCAGAGCCCGCGACTGCGTACCCGGAAACTGCCGGCCGTGGCGGTCCTCGGCATCGCGGCGGCCGCCCTGGCGCTCGCCGCCGCGCTGGTCCACGGCGCCGGGATCAGCGGCGGCGCCACCCTGACCGTCGTCCTCGCGGTGGTCTTCTACCTGGTCGGCCTCTTCCTCGCCAGCCACGCGGTGGAGGGACGGCGGCAGGCGCGCAACCGCACCTGGAGCGCGCTGATCCACTCCGCCTGCGTCCTCGCCCTGCTGCCGCTCGCCTCGGTCAGCTGGACGCTGGTCAGCAAGGGGATGCAGCGGCTGGACGCCGACTTCTTCGGCACCTCGATGAACAACATCGGGGCCCGGGACCCGAACGGCGGGGCGTACCACGCCATCGTGGGCACGCTGGAACAGGTCGGCATCGCCACCCTGATCACCGTGCCGCTCGGCATCGCCTGCGCCGTCTACGTCGTCGAGTACGGCCGGGGGCGGTTCGCCCTCACCATCCGGTTCTTCGTGGACGTGATGACCGGCATCCCGTCGATCGTCGCCGGTCTCTTCGTACTGGCCTTCTGGATCCTGATCGTCTCGCCGTACTTCAACGACGGGCGGCCGGGCTACTCCGGCTTCGCCGCCTCGCTGGCGTTGAGCGTGCTGATGCTGCCCACCGTCGTCCGGTCCACCGAGGAGATGCTCCGGCTGGTGCCGGCGCCGCTGCGCGAGGGGGCGTACGCGCTCGGCATTCCGAAGTGGAAGACGATCCTGCGGATCGTGCTCCCCACCGCGCTGCCCGGGATCGTCACCGGCGTCATGCTCGCGGTCGCCCGGGCCGCCGGGGAGACCGCGCCGGTGCTGCTGGTCGCCGGCGGCGGCGCCTCGATCAACTTCAACCCGTTCGAGAACAACCAGTCGTCACTGGCGCTCTTCGTCTACCAGCAGGCCGGGGACGCCTCCCGGTACGCGCCGGCCCGCGCCTGGGCCGCCGCACTCACCCTCGTCGCACTCGTGCTGATCCTGATGATCGCGGCGAAGTTGTTGGCCCGCCGCAACCGGTTCGGCCGCTGACCCGAAGGAATGATCATGGCCAAGCGAATCGACGCGACCGGCGTCACCGCGTACTACGGCTCGTTCAAGGCGATCGAGGAGATCGACCTCACCGTCGAGCCGAAGACCGTCACCGCGCTGATCGGCCCCTCGGGCTGCGGCAAGTCGACCTTCCTGCGCACCATCAACCGGATGCACGAGGTGCTGCCCGGTGCCCGGGTCGACGGCAGGCTCGCCCTCGACGACCAGGACATCTACGAGCGGGACGTGGACGTGACCGCGGTCCGCCGGATGATCGGGATGGTCTTCCAGCGCCCCAACCCGTTCCCCACCATGTCGATCTTCGACAACGTGGTCGCCGGGCTGCGGCTCAACGGCGTACGGAAGAAGTCGGTCCTGGCCGAGGCGGCCGAACGGGCGCTGCGCGCGGCGAACCTCTGGGACGAGGTGAAGGACCGGCTCGGCAAACCCGGCGCGGGGCTCTCCGGCGGGCAGCAGCAGCGGCTCTGCATCGCCCGGACCATCGCGGTCGAGCCGCAGGTGGTGCTGATGGACGAACCCTGCTCGGCGCTGGACCCGATCTCCACGCTGGCGATCGAGGACCTGATGTTCAAGCTGAAGGACCGCTACACGATCATCATCGTGACGCACAACATGCAGCAGGCGGCCCGGGTCTCGGACCGGACGGCCTTCTTCTCCATCGAGCGCACCGGCGACCCGGGCCGGCTCGTCGAGTACGACGACACCCAGAAGATCTTCAGCAACCCGAGCGTGCAGAAGACCGAGGACTACATCACCGGCCGCTTCGGCTGACCCGCGATCGATCAGGTCTGATCCAGCACGAAGTGCGGGGTGCCATCCTCGGTCTCCGCCAACCGAGGCATCACCGGAGTGGCCGGGGTGCGGGCGGCGGCGGCCACCGGGACCCCGGCCAGATCCGGGCAGGCGCCGAGCTCGGTCAGGGTGACCAGGGTGGGCGGCAGCATCGACATCTCCCCCGCCGCCACCCGGGCCAACGCGTCCGCCGGTCGGATCCAGGTGGTCCGGTCGGCCTCTCCGGAGACGTCCCGGGGCCGCTGCCCCGCCGGCAGCAGCGCCACGAAGAAGTACGTGTCGAAGCGGCGCGGCTCAAACTCCGGGGTGACCCAGCGGCTCCACGGCAGCAGCAGGTCGGAGCGGAGCGTGAGCCGGCAGTCCCGGAGCAGGTCGGCGAAGCGGGTATGCCGGTTCACCAGCGCCTGCCGGGCCCGCTCCCACTCGTCGCCGCTGACGTCGCCGACCACGGTGCCGTGGTCCGGCCCGGCGAGCAGTACGCCCGCCTCCTCGAAGACCTCCCGGGCCGCCGCGCAGACCACCGCCTGGGCCGCCCCGGGGGCCAGGCCGAGCCGGTCGCCCCAACCGGCCGCATCCGGCCCGCTCCAGTCGAGCCGGACCTCCGAGTCGCCCGGGTCGACGCTGCCGCCCGGGAAGGCGTACATGCCGCCGAAGGTCATGCTGGCGGCGCGACGGATCACGTACACCTCGAAGCCCGACCGACCGGACTCGTCCGGCCGGAGCAGCAGCACGGTCGCGGCCGGCCGGGGTGGCACCGGCGTCCCGCCCTCGACGTAGAACCGGCGGGCGTGCGCGGCGATCGACTCCGGGACGGCAAAGCTGGTCATGCAGCGAGCGTAGTGCCCGGCCCCGGCACCAGGATCGTGCGTGCCGGGAGGGTCAGCGGTGGTGGCGGATGCGCTCCCAGGTACTCGGCGGTTCCAGATCGACGCCGGTGCGCAGCGCCGAGCCGACCGGCTCGCCGCCACCGGCGCGGAAAGTGACTCGCCCATGTTCGGTGCCGGCCGCGATCCGCGACGGCACGGCCGGGATCTGGGCGTCGAGCCGCACCTTGAGGCCCGGCCAGCCGACCACCTCGACCTTCTCGACGGCGTTGATGGTGGTGCCGGTGCCCAGCGGACCGCGTACGGTGGCGACCTGCTCGCCGGCCTCGACCAGCGTGTGGACGTCGAGCGCGGCCGCCGTCGACCGCAGCAGCGACCGGGTCACCGCGAACACCCGGTCCAGCTGGATCGGGGTGTTGGCGCCAGGTTGGCCCAGTACGGCACCGACAACGGTGAGCTTCCGGCCGCCGACGTCGACCACCGCCGCGAAGACGAGGCAGCCGCCGGCCTCGTCGGTGGAACCGGTCTTGATCCCCACCACGCCGTCGCGGCCGACCAACTCGTTGTAGTTCCGCACGACACCGGCCACCGGCAGGGTCGCCCGCTCCTGCTTGACGATCTCCGCGAACGCCGGCAACGCCATCGCCTCGCCGGCCAGGACCACCTGGTCCCGAGCCGTGCTCACGGTGCCGGGATCGAGGCCGGACGGATCCGTGTAGTGGGTGCGCGACATGCCCAGCCGGGCTGCGGTCGCGTTCATCTTCTCGACGAACGCGGCCACACTGCCGGAGTCCCAGGCGGCCAGGATGCGCGCCATGTTGTTCGCCGACGGCAGCAGCACCGCCTGCAGCGCCTGCCGCTCCGTGATCACCTCACCGGCCCGCACCTCGACCAGCGACTCGCCGCGCGCCAGCTCCGCCGGGTACGCCGCGGCCTGCTCGGCGCTGACCGTCAGCTCCGGTCCTGGCTCGCCGACGGCGAGTGGATACTCGGTGAGGATGACGTAGGCGGTCATCACCTTCGCCACGCTTCCGATCGGCATCGGCTTCGATCCGCCGGACGTACCGAGCGTGCCAAGTCCCTCGACCGAGACCATCGCCTGACCGGCGCGCGGCCAGGGCAGCCGCGGTGCCTTACCCGGGATGGCCATCGCCCGGGGCAGGGTCAGCTCGACCGCCGGGGCGGGCAGCGGGTGCCACAGCGGCGCGACGGCGTACACGGCGCCGCCGACGAACAGCAGCAGCGCCAGCAGGCCCACCAGCAGCCACGGCGGGCGCCACCGGCTCCGGCGGCCCGGCGGCGCTGGTGCCGACCGTGCCGACGGTGCCGGTGGGATCCGACTGAACTCCTCGGTCGGCATCTCCGTCGGACCAGACATCGTGCTTTCTCCTTCGGGACACGATCATCGCACCAGGGTCATGGCTAGGACCCGCCATCGGCTCGCCGGGCGGCACCCGGCCGGCGGCGCTGCTGTGCCGCGCCACCGGCCGGGTGCCGCAGAGGGTCAGTCCCTGGCGTCGTCAACCGGCGGACTGTCGTTGGTGGCTCCCGCTGCCAGTACCAGGGAATACGAGGAGAGCGACCCCGGCGCCATCCACGAGAATTCGCCCTGCGGCTCCACCACGCGGGTCTCCTCGGCCAGGGGTCGTCCGGTCTCCGGGTCGAAGATCAGCCGTACCTCAAGGCCCTTCCCTGGGGTGACCTGCCCGCGGTCGTAAGCGATTGCCTGCCCACGCCGGCCACGAACGTCATGCACCACTCCCAGCCCCCGCACCCCTGGCACGGTAGCGAGCAGGCGGTATCCGGCGGCGCGGACCTGGTTGCTGACCGGCAGGCCGAACACCACGGCGGAGGCGACGGTGAACAGCCACTGGTCGAGGTCACGGGGCATGTCGACGTTCTCTCCGGTGAACCGGCTGAGCAGCACGCTGCGGAGGGCGGCCGGGTCGGTCGGCAGCGCGTCGAGTTCCGCCTGCGACACGTTCAGGTCGCCGAGCGCGAACTGCTTGTCCGGGTCGACCTTCCAGCGCTCGACCTCGCCCTGGGCGATCTTCAGCTCGGACGGCTTCGGCTTGGTGACCCTCATGACGGCCGGGGAACCGTTGCGGCGCCAGCGGGCCTCATCGGTGGGTGTGGCGGGCTTGGCGCCGAGCTCCTGCGAAATTGCCCAACTGCTGTCAGCGCTGGAGCGGGCCAGCCAATACTGGTCACCGTATCTCTCGAACATGACGTACGTGCCCTCGGCGGTCTCGACCGGTTGTGCGTACCCGCGCTCCGTTTGCACGGTCAGATAGCGTCCGCTGGCCCGCGGGGCCTTGTCGCTGCGTTCGGCTGCCACGAGCAACAACCGCTTGTAGTCCATCGGCGCGTCCAGGGCGGACGACGCGACGCCCGATGCGGCTTCGGGTGCGCTGTCGGGCGCGCCGTTTGGTCCGGCGACGGCCACGACGACGGCTGCTGCCGCGATCGCCCCCACCGCGCCGACGAGAGCCATCCGACGCGGCCCGGGCCTACGGACCTGGCCGAGCGTGGCGGGCCCTTCGGCGGCCGCGGCGTCGGCCACCTGGTTGAGCGTGGCGGGCCCTTCGGCGGCCACAGCGTTGGCCACGATGCCGGCAAGCTCGCCTCGGTTGCCCGGTGCGTTCAGTCGTGCCGGCCGGGCCTTCGCAAGCACGTTCATGACATCCGTTGATCGGCTCATCGGGTCGACTCCTTCGGGATCAGCGTGGTGGTGGGGCGAGGCAACTCCACTTCGGCGGCGGCAGCCAGGGCGTTCCTCAAGCGACGTCGGGCGCGATGCAGGCGCACGTAGTACGTCGCCGTGGAACAACCGAGAACCCGAGCCGCGCGACCTGGCGACAGCCCGTGCCAGGCGACCAGCGTCAACAGTTCGCGGTCGTCGTCGGACAATTGGGCCAGTGCGGTGAGCACCCCGGCCCGCTCGGCGACGCCGTCTGCCACGTCGGCGACGGACACCTCCGCTTCGGTGATCCACGCGCGCATTTCGGCAGCGACAGCCTGCTGTCGTTCCTCCGCGCGGTAGCGCTCACCTACGACGTTGCGGGCGACGGCAAGCAGCCACGGTAGGGGCGCTGCCTTCGGCAGTGCCGGCAGCCGCCGCCACGCCACCAGGAACGTCTCGGCGACAACCTCGTCGGCCAGCCGGCGACCGACGCGCGTGACGGCATACGCATACACCTGCCGGTAGTGCTCTTGATACAGAGAGGTAAATTGATCTTCCGGTGAAGGTGCTGGCACTGGCTTCAGCCTCCCTGTCGGAGTTCGTCCGTCACCAGGAAATGTCTCGCGCACGCCGTTTCTTACCTCGGCCACCATTTCCAGGGAGGGCCGCAGGTTGCCGGTGATGAGGCAAGGCAGGTTGCCGGTGATGAGGCAATTTGGCGGCGGCGGGGTACCAACGCGACGACCGCCTATTCCGGCAGATCACGTCCACGGTAGCGTGAGATCAACTATCGATCCTGTCCGTAGAACCGGGTCAACCCAAGCGTGAAGCTTCCTCCCCCGGCCGTTGACCGCCGGACGTACCCGCCGGCCCACACCTGAAGAGGTTCCATGGCGCAGCAGCCCAGCCCCGACGGCAGGACACGTTGGGGCATCCTGGCCACCGGTTACATCGCCGCCACCTTCGTCGAGGATCTCCGGCTGCTGCCGGACGCCGAGGTCGTCGCCGTCGGCTCCCGTACCGTCGAGACCGCCCGCGCCTTCGCCGACCGGCACGGCATCCCCCGGGCGTACGGGTCGTGGCAGGAACTCGCCTCCGACGACGACCTCGACGTGGTGTACGTCGCCACCCCGCACGCGGCACACTTCGACGCCACGATGACCTGCCTCGACGCCGGCCGGGCCGTACTGGTCGAGAAGCCGATCACCCTGGACCGGGCAGCCGCCCAGCGACTCGTCGACACCGCCACCGCCAACCGGCGCTTCCTGATGGAGGCGATGTGGATGCGGTGCAATCCGGTCGTACTCCGGATCCTGGAGCTGATCGCCGACGGCGCGATCGGCGAGGTGACCGGCGTGCAGGCGGACTTCGGGGTCGGCGGGCCGTTCCCGCCCGAGCACCGGATGCGGGCCCGGGCGCTCGGCGGCGGCGCCCTGCTGGACCTCGGGATCTATCCGATCAGCCTGGCGCACCTGCTGCTCGGCGTGCCCGACCACGTCCGCTCCTGGGCGAAGATCAGCCCGGAGGGCGTCGACGAGAACACCGGGATCATCCTCGGCTACGACTCCGGCGCGGTCGCCACGCTCGGCTGCGGCATGATCGGCGCCACCCGGGTGGCGGCGGTGATCACCGGGCGGACCGGCCGGATCGAGCTGGCACCGCCGTTCTACCGGCCCGGCCAGGTCACCCTGTTCCGGGACGGCGCCGACCCGGAACCGCTGCCGGTCGACCTGACCGGCTCGGGCTACCAGCACGAGGCGGCCGAGGTGCAGCGCTGCCTCGCCGCCGGGCTGCCGGAGAGCCCGCTGGTGCCGCACGCCGCGACCCTGCAGGTGATGGGCCTGCTCGACGACATCCGCGCGCAACTCGGCGTCACGTACCCGTGATCGGCGTCACGCACCCGTGAAAGGAAGGGCCCCGCTTGTCGTTCTCTGTCGTAGCGGGGGCCCTTCCTACCACCCCGGGCTCAGAAGAGCGGGTTGACCAGGAGGTACATCAGGGCGCCGATCGAGCCGGCCGCAGGGAAGGTGAGGATCCAGGCGCCGACGATGTTGCCGGCAACGCCCCAGCGGACGGCGGAGAGCCGCTTGGTCGCCCCGACACCCATGATCGCCGAGGTGATGGTGTGGGTGGTGGAGATCGGGGCGCCGAGCACCAGCGCGTTGAAGTAGAGCACGCCACTGGCCACGGTCTCGGCGGCGAAGCCCTCCGGCGGCCGGAGATCGATGATCTTCCGTCCGAGGGTACGGATGATCCGCCAGCCGCCCGCGTACGTGCCCAGCGCCAGCACCGTCGCCGAGGTCCAGAACGCCCACTCCGGGATGTGCTCGGGACTGTTCTGGTAGCCGCCGACGAAGAGGGCGAGCACCACGATGCCGATCGTCTTGGCGGCGTCCTGCATGCCGTGCCCGATCGACATCGCCGCCGCCGAGGCGGTCTGGGCCCACCGGAAGCCCCGGTTCAGCTTGCCCGGCTGCCCGTTCCGGAAGATCCACTGCACGGCGATCATGACGAGGTAGCCGAGCAGGAAACCGACCAGCGGGGAGAGGATCATCGGGAGTACGACGCTCTCCCCGATGCCCTTCCAGAGCACCGTGCCGGAGGCGGCGAGCGTCGACCCGACCAGCCCGCCGATCAGGGCGTGCGAGGACGACGAGGGCAACCCGAAGTACCAGGTGATCAGGTTCCAGGTGATCGCTCCGATCACCCCGGCGAAGACGATGCCCAGGCTGGAGACGCCGGTCGGCAGGGCGACCAGGCCGGAGCCGACCGTCTTGGCCACGTCCGCACCGAAGTGCGCGCCGATGAAGTTGCCGATCGCCGCCATGCCGAGCGCGACCCTGGGCGTCAGGGCCCGGGTGGAGATGCTGGTGGCGATCGCGTTCGCGGCGTCGTGGAACCCGTTGGTGTAGTCGAAGAGCAGCGCGACGGCGATCACCGCCAGTACGGCGATGAGTTCAGGGCTCACGGGGTCAGCTTTCCTTGACCGCGATGGTCTCGACCGTGTTGGCGACGTGCTCGAACGCGTCGCAGGCCGCCTCCAGCTCGTCGGCGACCTCCTTCATCTTGAGCACGGTCAGCGCGTCGTACTCGCCGGAGAAGAGCCGGACCAGCAGCATCCGGTACGCCTGGTCGCCGTCGTTCTCCAGCCGGTTGCACTCGATCCAGTAGTCCTCGAGGTCCTTCATCGCCCGCAGCCGGGGCATCGCCTCGGCGGTGAGCTTGGCCTGCTGGTCGAGGACGTTCACCAGCTCGTGCATCTCCCGGGGCAGCGACGGCAGCTTGGTCAGCCCGTAGAGGTAGAGCAGGTTGCCGACCGCCTCCAGGTGATCCATCACGTCGTCGAGCAGCGAGCCGAGCCGGTAGATGTCCTCCCGGTCGAACGGGGTGACGAAGGTCGAGTTGATCTTCTTGTACAGGTCGTGGGTGATCTGGTCGCTGTCGTGCTCGACCTCGGTGAGCCGCTCGCTGACCGACTGCACGTCGACCCCGGGCAGCGCCAGCTCGTTCAGCAGCTCGGTACCCCGCACGAGGTTCTGAGCGGCTCTGGTGAACAACTCGTAGAACGCGCCCTCGGAGGGGCGGAGGGAAAACTTCACGGCACAGAACCTCGTTGCGTCGGCGGACGGGTGGCGGGCCGCAGGAGGCTGCCCCTGGGGAATGCTAGGAAACCTCGGATCGGAATATTCGCCCGCCCACCCCTGGTCAGGGGCGATTCACCTGCCATTCATCTGATGTTCACCTTCGTCCGGCGACAGGCCGGCACGAATCCGACCGAACAGGCCGAGAGGCGGCGTCCGGCACGCCGCCGCCCGCGCCGACCACGAGTCCCCGCGCCGACCACGAGTCCCGGCACGGCCGAGGACCACCCTTGCGCTCCCGGCACGGCCGAGGATCATCTTCGGCTCCCGGCACCGTCGGGGGCTACCCTTCGCGGAAGGGACGTACGGCGGCGGGGGAGGCGGCGGTGCGGGATCTGGCCAGCGAGTTCGAGGCCGAACGGGACCACCTCACCTCGGTCGCCTACCGGATGCTCGGCAGCCGGGCCGAGGCGGAGGACGCCGTACAGGAGACCTGGCTGCGGTACGCCGCCGCCCTGGAGACCCCGCGGGCCCGCGCCGAGATCCGCGACCTGCGCGGCTGGCTCACCACCGCCACCGCCCGGATCTGCCTCGACGTGCTCCGCTCGGCCCGGGTACGCCGGGAGGCGTACCCGGGCGAGTGGCTGCCGGAGCCGATCGTCAGCCGGCTTCCCGGCCCCGCCGACGGGACGGAGGGGTTCGCCCCCGACCCGGCCGAGCGGGCCGCGCAGACCGAGCAGGTCGGGATCGCCCTGCTGACCGTGCTGGAACGACTCACCCCGGAGCAGCGGGTCGCGTTCGTGCTGCACGACGTCTTCGCCGTACCCTTCGCGGAGATCGCCACGGTGCTGGGGACCAGCCCGGCCGCCGCCCGGCAGCTCGCCTCCCGGGCCCGGCGCGCGGTCGCCGAGGACGGCCCCCGGCACTCCGCCGACCCGGCCGAACACCAGCGCCTGGTCCGCGCGTTCCTGCACGCCGTCGAGTCCGGCGAACCCGAACGGCTGCTCGAGGTGCTCGCCCCGGACGTGGTCGTCGTCGGAGACGGCGGCGGCCTCTTCCCGACCGCGCGACAGCCGGTGGTCGGCGCGGCCAAGGTCACCCGGTTCGCGCTCGGACTGAAGCGCCGGGTGGGCTCGGACACGCACCACCTGCGGATGCGGCCGGTACTCGTCAACGGCGCGCTCGGCCTCCAGATCGAGGCGGACTACCGGCCCGGGCTGCCGCTGCACGGCGTCATGTGGTTCGCCGTCGCCGACGGCCGGATCACCGCCGCCTACCACCAGCTCAACCCGGAGAAGCTGGCCCGGGTACCGAGGATCAGCGAGGACGAGCGGGCCCGGCCGTCCGCACCCTGACTCCCCGGCCGGAGAGCCGGCTATTCGAGGATCCCCTCGTGCAGTGCCCGTAGCACCGCGTTCGTCCGGTCCCTGGCGCCGAGCTTGGTGAGGATCGCGGAGACGTGGTTCTTGACGGTTCCCTCCGCGAGGAAAAGGATCTCCGCGATCTCACGGTTGCTGTACCCCCGCGCGACGAGCCCCAGCACGTCCTGTTCGCGTTCGGTGAGGCTCTGCACGATCGTCGTCGCCCCCGGCCCCGCCGCGGAGGCCGCGGAGGGATCCGGGCCGGCCGGGGAGGGACCGGAACGGATGGCCCGGAGCATCCGGTCGGTGATCGACGGCGCGATGAGCGTCCCGCCGTCGGCCAGCGTCCGGATCGCCCGGGTGAGCCGTTCCAGCGTCACGTCCTTGAGGAGATAGCCCCGGGCGCCGGCCCGGAGCGCCCCGATCACGAGTTCGTCGTCGTCGAAGGTGGTCAGCACCAGCACCGGAATGTCGATCTGCTCGGCGTGCAGCCGATCGAGCGTCCAGATGCCGTCGTACCGGGGCATCCGCAGGTCGAGCAGGATCACGTCCGGCGAGGTCTCCGCGATCACCGCGAGCGCCGCCTGTCCGTCCCCGGCCTCGCCCACCACCTCGATGTCGGCGACCTCGAGCAGCCCACGGATTCCCTGCCGAACCAGGGTCTGGTCGTCGACGACCACGACGCGGGTCACGACGCCGGCACCCGCGCCGTCACCCGGAACCCGTCGCCGCCATCGAAGGACAGGTCACCACCGAGGGCCCGTAGCCGCTCGCCGAGTCCGCGCAGCCCGTTGCCGGGCACCGGGTCGCGGGCGCCGCAGCCGTCGTCCCGGGCGTCGAGGACGGCATCGCGGTCGTCGGCGGTCACCGAGATCCGCAGCGTGGACGCGTCGGCGTGCCGGATCGTGTTCGTGACGATCTCCTGGGTCGCCCGGACGAACGCCGCACCGGCCTCCTCGCTGACCCGCACGTCGGGCGAGACGTCGATCGTCACGTCGAGCCCCGGCAGGTCGCCCGCCATGCGTCGCAGCGTCTGCTCAAGGTCGGGGGTCTCGGTCCGCAACTGGCCGACAGTGCTCCGGACGTCACCGAGAAGGTCCCGGGCGACCCGGTCGGCACGCTCCACGTGCATCCGGGCAGCCGCTCCGTCGAGGTGCCGGGCGGTCTCCAGCTCCAGGGTCAGCACGGTCAGCTGGTGGCCGATCAGGTCGTGCAGCTCCCGGGAGATCCGCAGCCGTTCCGCCGTCCGGGCCGACTCCGACAGCAGCACGCTGGCCGCCTGCAACTCGACGTGCGCCTCGGTGAGTTCGCGGCGCATCCGTTGTTCCCGCAGCAGGGTGACCGTGCTGAGCAGCGCCGCCGCCTGGATCAGCAGGTAGAAGACCACGAGACCGACGACGTCCGCCGGACTGCGTCGGGGCGCCCCGATGCCGAAGGAGATCACCAGGGTGTTGAGGCCGACGACGATCAGGCCCACCCACGGCGGGACCACGTACGCACTCGCGGCCACGGTCAGGACCAGCAGGACCGGCAGCAGTCCCTGGCCCGGCGTCGTGAGTACGACCGTCCAGGCCGCGACGACGGCGGCGGCGTAGGCCGCATACCGGCGTGGACGCGGCACGGGGGTGTAGGCCGCAACCAGGAAAGCCGCCATGAACAGCACGAACAGAGCGATCCACCAGCCGTGCGGGATCGCGGTGTCGAAGGCGCCGAGGAGGCCCGGCGCCGCGATGACGACCGCGACCACCAGCATGGCGATCCCGCTCCACTCCTCCGTCCCGATGCCCCGGCGCACGGCTCCTACTCTAGGTGACGGGATCGGCCGGGTACCCGTGCCGAAAGTAACGGCCACGAGTGGTGACTTCTGGGACAGGACATCGCGCCCGACCTGCTCGTAGCGTCGACACATGCCCAGCGCCGAACCGGCGATCCTCGCCGAGAACCTTGCCAAGAGCTACCGCCGGACCCGGGCGGTCGTCGACGTGAGCCTCCGGGTCGACGTCGGTGAGGCGGTCGGCATGGTCGGTGCCAACGGGGCGGGCAAGACGACGACGGTCGAGATGATCGCCGGGCTGCGGGTACCCGACCGTGGCCGGGTGCGCGTCCTCGGCCTCGATCCGCGCCGGGACCGTACCCGGCTCCGCCAGGTCCTCGGCGTGCAGTTGCAGCACGCCCACCTGCACGGCGCGCTGCGGGTCACGGAACTGCTCGACCTGTACCGAAGCTTCTACCCGGCCCCCCGCTCCAGCGAGGAACTGCTCGACATGGTCGAACTCACCGCGGAGCGTCGGACCGCCTTCCAGAAGCTCTCCGGTGGCCAGCAACAGCGGCTCTCGATCGCCCTTGCCCTCGCCGGCCGCCCGCGGGTCGTGATCCTCGACGAGCTGACCACCGGCCTGGACCCGCACGCACGGCGGCGGATGTGGCGCACGGTGGAGCGGCTCCGAGGCGAGGGCGTCAGCGTGCTGCTCGTCAGCCACGCCATGACGGAGGTCGAGCGACTCTGCGACCGGGTCGCCGTGCTGGACGCCGGCCGGATCGTCGCGCTCGACACCCCGGCGGGGCTCGTCGCCCGGGCCGGCACCGACACTCTCGACGACGCCTTCGTCGCGCTGACCGGACAGGAACTGGAGCAGGCCGGATGAGGGGTACCGCCGTCGAGGCCCGCCGCCCGGGGATGCGGTCCCTGCTCACGCTCGTCGGCTGTGAGGCGAAGATGGTCGCCCGGGACACCTCCGGGCTGATCGTGCCGCTGGGCCTGCCCCTGCTGATCCTGCTGACCAGCGCCTCCTCGGCCAGCGACCTGGTCGTCGACGGCGGGCGCACGGCGCTGGACGTGTTCGTCCTGCCGCTGGTGCTCACGATGGTCATCGCGATGGTCGGCATCATCAACATGCCGAGCTTCCTGGCCTACTACCGGCGATCCGGGATCCTGCGCAGGCTCGCGGTCACCCCCGCGTCGCCCGTCATGGTCCTGGCCGCCCAGGTGGTCGTCAGCGTTCTCCAAACCGTCGTCGGCCTCGCGGCCGCACTGGTCGTCGCGTTCCTCGCGTTCGGCGTCGACCCGCCCGGCGACACCGGCGCCACGTTGGGTGTGGTCGTCCTGGCGATGGCGGCGATGTACAGCACCGGCATGGTCGTCGCCGCGATCGCACCCACCCCGAACTCCGCCGTCGCGATCGGCCTGGTCGCCTTCTTCGTCCTCGGCGCCCTCGGCGGCATGTTCGGCGGCCGACAGGCGCTGCCCGGGCCGCTCGCCGAGATCGGCGGATGGCTGCCCTTCGGGGCCGCGGTCGAAGCCGTCTCGTCGGCCTGGGCCGGCACGCCGGTCGAAGCGGCACAGTTGCTCGGCCTCGGCGCGACGGTCATGGTCGGCACCCTGCTCTCGGCGGCATTCTTCCGCTGGGAATAGCGCGCGCCGGCTCACCGCCGCTGGGAGGAGCGCCGGCTCAGACCACCAGCGCCAGCCATTTCCGGTACGCCGACGCGAACGGCTCGGTACCGTCGCCGAGCGCGACGTAGAGCCACTCCGCCGCCGCCCGGGCCCGCCCCACCGTCTCCTCCGGATAGCCGAACCGGGCCCGGTGCTCGGCGAACTCGTCCTCGTCGCGCAGCTCCACCAGGCCGGTGCCGCGTCGGCGCACCACGTCGAGGTCGAGGTCGATCAGGTGGACGGTCTCCCCCTCCCAGCGGGCCGGGCTCGCGATGTCGCAGTAGACCTCACTGGTCCGCGGCGGCGGGTTGAACATCGCGCTCCACCACGCGTCGTGCGGCACCAGCAACACGAACGGGATCTGTTCCACCGACGGGCGGCCGTGGTAGACCGACTCGGTACCGGCGGTGACGCCGAGCCACACGCCCAGGTCGTCTTCGGTCAGTCTGCGGGCGGGGTAGTCCCGGTGTGCGGCGCCGTCGTACTTGCGGTAGACGACCCGGACCACATCGCTCGGCATGTCCGCACCCTAGCGGATGGCACCCGTTACGCGCGGTGCGCGAGGCCCCTGGGTCCGTGCGCCGATCCGCCCCGCCGGGTGGACCCGCCGGGGCGGCGGCGTGGCGGTGTCGGGCTCGGCGGGTACGGTCGCACGGTGACCGTGCCCGCCACCGACGCCAGCGTCCCCACCCTGATCGACTCCGCGGCGGCGGACTCCGGCCGGCCGGCAGGGCCGCGCTCCGGCAGACGGCGTCGAGGGGACCGCCCCAGCGGGACGGAGCTGCTCGCCGCGGCGGTCGGCGCGGTGCCGGGCGGCAGGGCCCGACCGGGCCAGCAGCAGATGGCGACCGCGATCGAGCAGAGCATCCGCTCCGGCGAGCACCTGCTGGTGCAGGCCGGCACCGGCACCGGCAAGTCACTGGCGTACCTTGCCCCGGCGCTGACCGTCGACGGCCCGGTGGTGGTCTCCACCGCCACCCTCGCGCTCCAGTCCCAGCTCGTCGACCACGACCTGCCCCGGCTCGCCGACGCGGTCACCCCGCTCCTCGGCCAGCCGCCGACCTTCGCGGTGCTCAAAGGCCGGCACCACTACCTCTGCCTGGCCCGCCTGGAGAACTCCACAGAGGACGAGCCGGAGGACACTCTCTTCGACGCACCCGGCCGGGGCGCTGGCGGGACGAAGTGGCTCGGCGAGGCGGGCCGGCTGGGCAAGCAGATCGAGCGGCTCCGGGACTGGGCGATGGAGACCGGTACCGGCGACCGCGACGAACTCGACCCGGGCGTCGACGACCAGGCGTGGCGGCTGGTCTCGATGCCGGCCCGGGAGTGTGTCGGCGCCGCCCGCTGCCCGTACGGGACCGAGTGCTTCGCCGAGGCGTCCCGGGCCCGGGCCCGGGAGGCGGACGTGGTGGTGACCAACCACAGCCTGCTCGCCGTCGACATGCTCGCCGGCCGGCACATCGTGCCGCCGCACAAGCTGCTGGTGATCGACGAGGCACACGAGCTGGCCGACCGGGTCTCCTCGGCGGCCCAGGCGGAACTGATCCCGGAGCTGATCGACCGGGCGGCCCGGCGGAGTCGGCCGCTGCTCACCCCGGAGCTGGCCGAATCGCTGACGGCGGCCGGTGACTCGCTGGCGGTCGGGCTCGCCGAGGCGCCCGGCGGCCGGATCACCGGCGAGCTGCCGGGGCCGCTGCGTGCGGCGTGCACGCTGCTCGACGCCGCCACCCGGGCCGCGTTGGAGAAGATCGGCGACGTCAAGGCCGACGACCCGGACCCGGTGCGCAAGCAGCAGGCCAAGGCCGTACTCGACGACCTGTCGAAGACCGCCCAGCGACTGCTGGAGGAGGCCGACCACGACGTGGCCTGGGTGGAGAAGCCCGACGGCGGCGGCGCCGGGCGGCGGGCTCTGGTCGTCGCCCCGCTCTCCGTGGCCGGCACCCTCGCCACCCACCTGTACGAGGACCGTACCGTCGTCGCGACCTCGGCCACGCTCGCCCTCGGCGGCCGCTTCGACACCGTGGCCCGGGCCCTCGGGCTGGCCGCCCCGGCGGGAGTCGACCCGACCCGGCCGCATCCCCGGGCGGCGGCGCTGGGCACCGTAGGACCCGACGAGGCACGGTCCGGTGCCGGGGCGGACACCCCGACAGCGGACGCGTCAAAGACGGACCGGGCGAACGCGGACGGGCCGGCGGCGGACCCGGGCTGGCGCTCGCTCGACGTCGGGTCCCCGTTCGACTACCCGCGCCAGGGCATCCTCTACGTCGCCGCGCACCTGCCCCGGCCCACCGCCTCGGGCCTGCCGGCGGCGGCCGGCGAGGAACTGCTCGCGCTGGTGGGCGCGCTCGGCGGTCGTACCCTGGGGCTCTTCTCGTCCCGCCGGGCGGCGTTGCAGGCCGCCGAGCTGCTCCGGGCGCGTACCGACCTGCCGATCCTGCTCCAGGGCGAGGAGGCGCTGCCGCTGCTGGTCCGCCGGTTCCGGCAGGAGCGGGCGAGCTGCCTCTTCGGGGTGATGTCGCTCTGGCAGGGCGTGGACGTGCCCGGCGACGCCTGCCAGCTCGTGGTGATCGACCGGCTGCCGTTCCCCCGCCCGGACGAGCCGCTGGCGGCCGCCCGGGCCGCCGCCGTGGACGCTTCGGGCGGCTCGGGCTTCGCCTCGGTGAGCGTGCCGATCGCCGCCGTCCGCCTCGCCCAGGGGGTCGGCCGGCTGATCCGGTCCACCGGCGACAAGGGCGTGGTGGCGGTGCTCGACTCCCGGTTGGAGACCGCCCGGGGGTACGGCGCGTTCCTGCGGAAGTCGCTGCCGCCGTTCTGGTACACCACCCGGCCGGAGGTCGCCCGGGGCGCGCTGGAGCGGCTCGGCCGGGCGTAACGGACGGGTACGGCCAGCCGCCCGGGCGGTCACGGGGCCTTCGCGGCGACCACCACGGCGTCCGGCGGCACCTCCGGCGGCCGGCGGTGCGCCAGTCGACGGATCGCGGTGTTGAAGACCGCGATCAGCGGTACCGAGACCAGGGCGCCGACGATGCCGGCCAGCACCACACCGGCGGCGATACCGACGATCACCGCGAGCGGATGGATCGCCACCGCCCGGCCCATGATCAACGGTTGCAGGATGTGCCCCTCCACCTGCTGCACCCCGATCACCACGAGGAGGATGACCAGCGCCCGCAGCCAGCCACTGTCGACCAGCGCGACCAGCACCGCCACCGCGCCGGAGAGGGTGGCGCCGACGATCGGGATGAACGCGCCGAGGAAGACCAGCGCGGCCAGCGGGAACGCGAAGGGGACGTCGAAGATCACCAGGAAGATGCCGATCCCGACCGCGTCGATGAACGCGACGAGTACGGTCGCCCGGACGTACGCGACCAGCGTCGACCAGGAGGCCCGACCGGCGTCGTCGACCCGCCACCGGGCGGCCAACGGAAGCAGCCGCACCATGAAGCGCCAGATCTTCTCACCGTCGCGGAGGAAGAAGAAGGTGGCGAAGAGCACCAGCAGCGCCCCGGTGAGCAACTCGGCGACGGTCGCGGCCGTGGAGACCGCCCCGCTGGTCAGCGACTGGGTGTTCTCGTTGATCCACTTCTCGCCCTGCTCGATGTACGAGTTGAGCTGGTTGTCGGACATGTGCAGCGGGCCGGTCTTCAGCCACTCCTGTATCTGCCGGATACCTCTGGTGGCGTTGCGACTCAGGTCGGGTACGCCCTGGATGAACTCGTTGACCACCAGGGTGAGCGTGCCCACCACCGCCGCCAGGCCGGCGACCAGCACCAGCGCGGTGGCCAGGGACCGGGGGAAGCGGGCCCGGAGCAGCAGTCCGACCAGTGGGGCCAGCAGGGCGGAGAGCAGCAGGGCGATCGCCAGCGGGATGATCACGATCCGGATGGTGCCGACCACCCGCAGCAACGCCCAGGCGACGATACCGATGACGATCAGACGCCACGACCAGGCGGCGGCGATCCGCAGCGCGTGCGGTACGTCCGCGTCGTCCCGGCTCGACGTCGACGGGTGCACCTCCCGGGCCGGTTCACCCCCGACCGGCGCCGTCCCGGGCACCGGCTCGGGCACGGCCGCCGGGTGGCCCTCCGCCGCCTCGACCGCGCCGGCCGGACTCGACGACCGCCCGGACAAGTACGCGCGACGGATCCTTGCTCGTAGCTGCTCGAAACGGCGCAAGCGCACCTCCCACGGCGGAATCGGCCCTCCTACGGTAGCGGCACCGGCGCTGGCCGGCTCGGAGCGGCCGGCGGGGCGGCGGGCACCCAACCTGCCTGGTGGCCGCACACGGTACCGTTCCGTCGTGACCGCCGAGGAAACCAACGACAACGGCCTGCCCATCCGCCTGCTACACGACCGGGTGCTGGTCCGGGCGGACAACGGCGAGGGCGAGCGCCGCTCGACCGCCGGCATCGTCATCCCGGCGACCGCCTCGATGGGCCGGCGACTGGCCTGGGCGACCGCGGTGGGTGTCGGTCCGAACGTGCGCTCCATCGTCTCCGGTGACCGGGTGCTGTTCGACCCGGACGACCGCTCCGAGGTCGAGCTGCACGGCCGGGAGTACGTCCTGCTCCGCGAGCGCGACGTGCACGCCGTGGCCGCCCGGCGGGTGGAGACCGACTCCACCGGCCTCTACCTGTGACCCGCCACCACTGACAACCGCCCCCGCTCCGCCTCCCGACCGTCGACGGAAGGCAGTTCAGCGGTGGTACGGACCCGGCCAGGGCCCGGCCGGTCCGGAGCCGGGCGTGGACGACCCGTCGTACGTACCCGGCGGGCCGGCATCCGGGGACCGTGACCCGGCGTACGGGGCCGGTGGCCCGGCATACGGACTCGGTGGCCCGGCGTACGGGGCCGGTGGCCACGCGTACGGACTCGGTGGGCCCGCGTGCCGGGCTGGCGGGCCCGCGTACGGACTCGGTTGGCCGACGTACGGGCCGTGGTAGCCGGGTAGCGGTGGATGACCGGGCCTGACCGGAACCATCGGGCGCGGCGGCGCCACCAGGACGACCGGGATCGGCACCACCGGCTCGGCCGGCGCCGGCAGGGTGCGGCGTGAGCCGTCCGGGAACGACAGGTGGTAGCGGGAACCGTCCCAGACTCCGGCCGGCGCCTGCGGATCGCGCCCCACGAAGACCCTGCGGGCCGCCTGGATCGCGTCGAGCAGCCGGCGTTCCTCGTCGACCTGCCGGGCCAGCCGCCCCGGCTGCCGCTCCAGCCCGCGCACCAGTCCGTCGCGGAGCAGGGCGAGCCGGGTCGCCGAGGTCTGGAATGCCCGCATCGCCTTGACACCCTCGTCACCGGCGACCCGCCGGGCCCAGCGGCCGGCCGCGTGTCGCCGCCCGAGGGTGCCGAGCGCGGCCAGCTCGGGCGGGGTGAGCCAACCCGTCGACACGTACTCGGGAAGCCGGCGCTGGGTGAGCCGCCCCTCCCAGCTCCGGACCCAGACGGCCAGCCCGACGACGCCCAGGAAGATCGGCACCATCAGCCCGACGTAGCTGTAGAGCAGGATCAGCGGCTCTCCGGCGAGCTGGGTGAGGGTGGCGGCCAGGTTCCAGGCGCCGTGCAGGATCATCGCCAGCAGCAGGCCGGCGAGCGGGGCGACGATCCGGATCGGGCGACTGGCCGACCGGACGGCGATGCCCAGCCCGATGCCGGTCATCGCGGTGAAGAGCGGGTGGGCGAAACCGCTGATCAGGACCCGCAGGATGAAGATCCCGAAGACGTTCTGCGCACCCGTGGCCGGGCCGTACTGGTCGGCGCCCTCGGCATAGCCGTGCAGGCCGAAGTAGAGGATGTTCTCGACCATCGCGAACCCGACCGCCGACAGGCCACAGTAGACGATTCCGTCGGTGATCCCGGACCACTTGCGGCGCTGGTAGAGCAGGAGCAGCAGTGGCCCGAGCGCCTTGGTCAGCTCCTCGATGAAGGGCGCGACCAGCACCCCGACCAGCGGGAGGGGCAGCTCCAGTGTGTCTGCCGCGAACGTGTTGGTGCGCAGCGCCGCGTAGGTGGAGACCGCCGCGCCCCAGCCGAGGCAGAAGGCGAGATACTTGACCGGCTCCGGGTCGTACCGGTCGAGCCAGAGGAAGCAGGCGACCAGCACCGGCACCGGCAGCGCCGCCGCGACCAACCCGATCAGCGGCGGCGTGACCCCGGCCGGCGACACGAGCTCCCACGCCATCAGCACCGCGCAGACGACGATGAGCGTGATCGCCCCGATCGCGATCAGCAGGCGGGCCCGGCTCCGCCGCTCGGGCGCCGCCGGCTGCGGCGCGTTGCCTGCCGGCTGCGGTCCGCCGTCTGCGGACTGCGGCGCGTTGCCGTGCGGCGCACCGCCCATCGCCTCCGGCACGCTGCCTGCCGGCTGCGAGAGTTGCCACGCCGGGGCGGTCGGCCACGGCGGGGTCGGCGACGGCGGCTGGGGTGCCGCCGCACCGGGCGGGGTGTCGGCCATGCGATCAGCGTAGTTCCTCCGGACAGCCTGGCCGGACCGCATCCGGCTTGGTTATGCTTCCCGGCAGGTCACGAGTGCCAGCGTCCAAGCCCCGGCTTGCTGGCCGGCAACCCTCGTCGAGGTTCGCGGTGGGGTGCCCCGGGTGATGACCGGGCCTGGTGCGGTTCCGCACCGGGCAAGCGCGGACCCCGTTCCCGCCCGCTCCGGGGTCCCTGACCTTCGGAGGTATGCGCGATGAGCACCGGTCTCTTCCCCGCACCCGCCCGCTCTGCCGGCGTAGCGACGCCGACCGCACCGGGGCCGGTGGTCGGCTCCGGGGGCACCGCCAGCGGTCCGCTCGGCGTACTCGGGGTGCCGGGCCAGGTCAACCTCGACTACGCCGCCACCGCGCCCTGCGCGCGAGCCGCCGCCGACGCGGTGGCCGAGCTGCTGCCCTGGTACGGCAGCGTGCACCGGGGCGCCGGAGCGCTCTCCCGGCGCAGCACGCTGGCGTACGAGCGGGCCCGGCAGGACGTCGGTGACTTCCTCCGGGTACGCCCCGACGACCACGTCGTCTTCACCCGCAACACAACGGACGCGCTCAACCTGCTGTCCCGGGCACTGCCGCCGGGCACCCGGGTGGTGACCTTCGCGGCCGAGCACCACGCCAACCTGCTGTCCTGGCCCGCCGGTGCGGTCCGGTTGCCGGTGCCCGGCTCGGCCGGGGAGGCCGTCCGGGCGGTCGACGCGGCACTGCGGGAACTGCGCCGGGGCAGCGGCGGCGGCGCACCGATCCTGGTCGCGGTGACCGGGGCAAGCAACGTCACCGGCGAGTGCTGGCCGGTCGCCGAGCTGGCCCGGATCGCCCACCGGTACGGCGCTCGGATCGCACTGGACGCCGCCCAGCTCGCCCCGCACGCCGAACTGGACATCGCCGCCCTGACGGTCGACTACGTGGCCGTTTCCGGACACAAGCTGTACGCGCCGTTCGGGATCGGCGTACTGGCCGGACGGGCGGACTGGCTGGACGCCGCACCGCCGTACCTGGCCGGCGGCGGGGCGACCCTCGGGGTCGGGGCGGCCACCCACGACGTGCGCTGGGTCGACGGGCCCGCCCGGCACGAGGCCGGCACCCCCAACCTGCTCGGCGCGGTGGCGCTGGCCGCGGTCTGTGTCGCCCTGGCCGAGGCGGACCGCGAGGCGCTGTACGCGCAGGAGCAGTCCCTGCTCGGCCGGCTGCGGTCCGGGCTCGCCGCCCTGCCGGACGTGGTCGAACTGCGCACCTTCGACCCGAGCGCACCCCGGGTCGGCATCGTGTCGTTCGTGGTCGCCGGCCGGGACTCGGCGGCGGTCGCGGCCGATCTCGCCCAGCACTGGCAGATCGGGCTGCGAGACGGGCTGTTCTGCGCGCATCCGCTGGCCCGACGGCTGCTCGCCGAGGCTGCCACCCGGAGCGGACGGCGGGACCTGCCGCCGACCGCGCTGCGCGCGAGCATCGGGTTGGGCAGCACCGCCGCACACGTCGACCGCCTGCTGACCGCCCTGTCGACCCCCCGCTGACCCGGCCGTCCCGGCTACCCGGCCGGGCCGGGGTCCGATCGCCGGGCTACCGGGCCCGGCCGGGGTCCGAGGAGGTGCGCTCGGCGGGCCGGTCCGACGACGAGAATTCGGGCTGCTGGGCGGCCTCCGTGACGGCGGCGTCGGCGTGCCCGCCCGCCGCCCGGCGGACGAGCTGGTTCGCCTCCAGCCGCTCGATGCCGGTGGCCCGGAGCAGGTCACTGCCGGTGGTACGCAGCTGCGCGATCACCACGCTGCCGGAGAACCCGACCCCCTCGGCGTACGCCCGGCCGGCCTGGCCGATCGCCTGCAGCGCCTGCTCCCGGGCGGCGTCCGGGCGTACGCCCTGCCCGAGTTCCCTGCGCAGCAGCTGTACCGCCTCGGCAAGCGACGCCACCGCGTTGGACATCACCTCCGGAATCGACTCGTCGTCCTCCAGCGCGGTGACCGCCCGCCGGATCAGGGTTCCGCTGTTGTGCACGGCGTGTTCGATGTACTCGGAACTCTCCACGTACCGGAACAGCGCGCCCCGGCGGTGCCAGCGCAACGGTGCCAGCAGCGCGGTCTCCCGGCCGCCCTTGAGCGCCTCCTCGAAGCCCTGAAGGTGCGCCTCCACCTGGCGGAGCCGGTCCAGCGCGGCCTGTGCCCGGGGCGCGTCCCGAGCCTTCAGCGCCTCCGCGGTCTCGGAGAGTTCGTCGGCGAGTTGGCCCAGCGCCGGCCGGGCCGCCCGGTCCACCACCCGCAACGGGTTCAGCGGCAGCAGCAGCGCGAGGACCACGAGCCCGGAGAAGCCGCCGATCAGCGCGTCGATCACCCGGGGAGACTCGATGGTGCCCCGCAGCGGCGCCTCGATGGTCACGATCAGCACGGCGGTGGCCGCCGCCTGGCTGATCACGGCCGGGCCGCCGCCGAGGAAGATGGTGACCACGATCGACAGGAAGACGATCAGACCGAGCTGCCACGGCCCGCTGCCGGCGCCGTAGACCAGCGCGTCGCCGATGCCGATGCCGATCGCGATACCAAAGATCATTTCGACGGTCCGGCGGAATCGCTGACCGACCGAGGAGGCGAGGGTACCGATCGCGGAGATCGGTGCGAAGACCGGCGACGGGTTGCCCAGGAACTCGTGCGAGCCGATCCAGGCCAGCGCGGCCGCCACCGCGGCCTGGAGGGCCAGGATCAGGTTGAACCGTACGGCGTACCAGCGGTCCCGTATGGTGGCCCGGGACCGGTTCCGAAGCTCCTTCGCCAGCTTGGCGATCCGCTCCCGATCCAGCTCCACGGGCGTTTTCGCCACGGTGGTCCGGACAGAGCGCATGGCGGGGACTACCCGCTGACGTACCCGCCGAACCCGTCCGGACCGCGCGGTGCACCTCGACCCCGTTGTCCGAGGTGTTCCCCTGCCGGCCGAAAACGACCATGGTCGGCGTACGTGTCGACGACTAGCCTCCCAGGCATGCCGGATCTTCTCGACGACCTGCGGGCGGCGCTCGGCGAGTCCGCCGTACTGACCGACCCCGACCTGCTCCGCGGCCACCAACGCGACGAGGCGGACCTCTGCGCTGCCGGTACGCCGGCCGTGGTGGTCCGGCCCCGGACCACCGGGGAGGTGGTCGCCGTGGTCCGGGCCGCCGCCGCGCACGGCGTACCGGTGGTGCCGCAGGGGGCCCGGACCGGGCTGGCCGGGGCCGCCAACGCGGTCGACGGGGCGGTGCTGCTCTCCACCGCGCTGATGGACGAGATCCGTGAGGTCGACCCGGTGAACCGGATCGCGGTGGTCCAGCCCGGGGTGGTCAACGCGATGCTGGCCGCCGCCGTCGCCAAGCACGGCCTGCGCTATCCGCCCGACCCCGGCTCCTGGGAGTCGTCCACCATCGGCGGCAACGTGGCGACCAACGCGGGTGGGATGTGCTGCGTCAAGTACGGCGTCACCACCGAGTACGTCCTCGGCCTGGAGGTGGTGCTGGCCGACGGCGAGGTACTGCGCACCGGACGGCGTACCGCCAAGGGGGTCGCCGGGTACGACCTGACCCGGCTCTTCGTCGGCTCCGAGGGCACCCTCGGGGTGATCACCGAGGTGACCGTCTCGCTCCGCCCGGCCGCCGAGGAGTCGCTGACCCTGGTCGCGGTCTTCCCGTCCACCGCCGCCGCCGGCCGGGCGGTCGGGGAGATCTCCGCCCGGGGACTCAGCCCGAGCCTGCTGGAACTGCTGGACCGCACCCATCTCGGCGCGATCGAGGCGTACCGGCCGATGGGGTTGCGGACCGACGCCGAGGCGCTGCTGCTGGCCGCCGCCGACACCGGGACCCGGGCCGCCGCCGACCTGGCGGTGCTGGCCGAGGTCTGCACCGCGAGCGGCGCCGACGAGGTCTTCGCGGCCACCGACGCGGAGGAGGCGGCCGCCCTGCTCCAGGCCCGCCGGCTGGCGCACCCGGCGATGGAACGGTTCGCCGCCGCCAGCTATCCGGACGGCAACGGCGGGCTGGTCATCGACGACGTCGCGGTACCCCGGGACGCGTTGGCGGCGCTGCTCGACGGCGTCACCCGGATCTCCGCCGAGTACGACGTGCCGATCGGCGTGGTCGGGCACGCCGGTGACGGCAACATGCACCCGAACATCGTGGTGGACCGGGCCGACCCGGCGAGCCTGGAGCGGGGCCGGCGTGCGTTCGACGCGATCATGCAACTCGGTCTCTCGCTCGGCGGCACCTGCACCGGCGAGCACGGGGTCGGCCTGCTCAAGCGGGACTGGCTGGCCCGGGAGATCGGGCCGGTGGGCCTGCGGGTGCACCGGGCGATCAAGGACGCGCTCGACCCGACCGGGCTGCTCAACCCCGACAAGGTGCTCCCGGCCGGCGGCTAGGGTCGCCGACCTCCTGCCGGGTGACTTCGCCCTGGTGCACCTTGTCGAGCGGTCGGTGGTGGTCGGACCGGGGCGTGCCAGGGGTGATCACGACGACGAAGTCGGCGAGGGATGCGGAGCGGATGGCATTGGAAGCCACTGGGCAAGCAGGAGTGACACGGCCCTCAGCCGACCCGGTCCGGCCACCGATCACCCCTCCGGGACATGTTCCGCTAGTAGGGAGTCGCCTCCGACAACAGCGAGTAGATCGCCCCGGCGATCTTCGGTGCCGGCCCGCAGGAGTACCACATGACGACGATGGAGCGCCCATCGGTGACCGAGTGCTTAACCCGGTCCTCGCACTCCCGCTTCAGCGGTCGCACCTCGGACTCGGTGGTCAGCCCCGGATCGGCCAGCAGCGCCAACAGCCCGCTGTGCTGCGCCTCGGTCAGCACGCCCCGGGTCGTCGTTTGCGCCTTTGCCATGTCGATGTAGACCCAGTCTCCGGACTTGGTCACCACCAGGTTGCGCAGCAGGGGCCCGTCAAGGCCACCGACGCGGGTCAAGCTGACCAACAGGTTCTCCACGCCGGTCGGCAGATCTCCACCGTCCGGGCCGGCGTCCGCCGGGTCCGCGGACCCGGCGGGTTCGGTTGTCGCCACCGGTCCGGCGGCACCGGAGGGCGGGCCGGCGGCGCCGCCCTGCGGTCCGCACCCGGTGGTCGCGATTATGCCCACCACCACCAGCACCACGCCGGTCCGCCGGCATCGAGATTTCACGGTTGCAGGGTAACGCAAGGCCCATAGTGGACACTGTCCCGTCGCCGGTATCCACCGGGCAGGTCAGCCGGGCAACTCCGCCCCGTCCAGGCCGGCGCCCCGGTCGGCCGCGAAACCCCGGACGTCCGGCGCACCCATCCGGGCCGCGTCGGCGGTGGCGTCGTCCGGCATCCGCTGCGACTGCCGTTCCGCCTGCACCCGGGCCAGGTAGTGCTCGATCTCGCGGGCCCGGACCGGGGCGTCCCAGCCGAGCACCCGGCCCATGATCTCGGCCGCCTGCTCGGCCGACTCGGCGCCCCGGTGCGCCGTCTCGAACGAGATCCGGGTACGCCGGGTCAGCACGTCGTCGAGGTGCAGCGCCCCCTCGGCCCGAGCCGCGTACGCCACCTCGGCGGCGAGGTACTCCGGTGCTCCGGCCAGCGGAGAGCCGAGCAGCGGGTCGGCGTCGACCATGTCCAGCAGGTGGGTGGCGAGGTTGCCGTAGCGCTCCAGCAGGTGTTCGACCACCCCGGCCTGCACCCCGTGCCGGCGGGCCAGGTCGGCCCGGTCCCGCCACAGCGCGGCGTACCCGTCGGCGCCGACCAGTGGCAGGTCGGCGGTGCGGGACGGGCGTACCCCGCCGAGCCGGCGGGCGGCCCGGTCGACCACGTCGGCGGCCATCACCCGATAGGTGGTGTACTTGCCGCCGGCCACCAGTAGCAGCCCGAGCATCGGCTCGTACACGGCGTGCTCGCGGGAGAGTTTCGAGGTCGAGTCCGCCTCGCCGCCTAGCAGCGGGCGCAGCCCGGCGTAGACGCCCTCGATGTCGGCGGTGGTCAGCGGCCGGTCCAGCACGGTGTTGACCTGGGCGAGCAGGTAGTCGATGTCCCGGGCCGAGGCCGCCGGGTGGGCCCGGTCGAGCCGCCAGTCGGTGTCGGTGGTGCCGATGATCCAGTGCCCGCCCCACGGGATCACGAAGAGCACCGAGGTCGGGGTACGCAGGATCAGCCCGGCGTCGCCGGTGATCGCCGAGCGGGGCACCACCAGGTGCACTCCCTTGGATGCGCGTACCCGCACGCCGCGCCGCACTCCGACGTCGCCGAGGAGTTCGGACATGTCGTCGCTCCACACCCCGGTGGCGGCGATGACGGTGCGGGCCTGCACCTCGAACTCGGCGTCCGGTGAGCCGGGCGGCGCCTCCATGTCGCGGATCCGTACCCCGGTCACCTCGCGGGCCTGCCGGAGCAGGCCAACAACCCGGGCGCTGGTCACCATCGCGGCGCCGAGGCTGGCCGCGGTGCGGGCCAGGGTGACCACCAGGCGGGCGTCGTCGACCTGGCCGTCGTAGTAGCGGATGGCCCCGGAGATGGCGTCGGCGCGCAGGCTGGGGAAGGTCCGCCGGGCGCCCTCGCGGGTGAGGTGCCGGTGCAGCGGCATCCCCCGCCCGCCGCCGAAGATCCCGGCGAAGGCGTCGTAGGCCGCGACCCCGGTGCCGTAGTAGGAGCGCCGCCAGGCCCGCCCGGCGAGCCCGGCCGGACCGCTGCCGGGCGGCAACGGCACCAGGATCGGCACCGGGCGGACAAGGTGCGGGGCGAGCCGGGTGGCGAGCAGGCCGCGCTCGGTGAGCGCCTCGTGGACCAGGTGGAACTCCAGTTGTTCCAGGTAGCGCAGCCCGCCGTGGATCAGTTTGCTGGACCGGCTGGAGGTCCCGGCGGCGAAGTCGCGGGCCTCCACCAGGGCCACCTTGAGCCCACGGGAGGCCGCGTCGAGTGCGGCGCCCGCGCCGGTCACCCCACCACCGATGACGAGTACGTCGAACCGCTCGCTCCGCAGCCGACGCAGGTCGGCGGCGCGGCGGGACGGGGAGAGCCGGCTGGCCGTGTTCCGGGAAAGGCTGGGATCACGCACCCGTCAACGGTAGCCGCAGCGATGTCCGGGGCGCGTTCCCCGGTGTCACTTCCGACGGAGTCGCCGGCGGAGGATTGACAGTGGCCATATGCTTTGCATTGCAGAGTAACGCGCTGATGCAAAGTCGATACCGCCGCAAGGTCGAGGAGGTTGTGATGGGTTCCACCGACAAGTCGTACGCCTTCTGGTTCGTCGGCACCCCGCTGCTGTTCGCCGTGACCGCCGCCTGGTACACCATGCGCGCCCGGCGGCTCGGCTTGCGGGTCTCCTGGCCACTCTTCGCCGGCGCCGGTCTCGGGGTGCTGCTGTTGCTCGCGGTCCTCGCGGCGGTACCGGAAACGGAGGTCCGGCCCGACATCCTTGCCCCCGCACCCGACTGGATCTGGCAGGGGTTGTTGAGTACGCCGCTGCTGCCGGTCGCGGTGGCCGTGCTGGCGCTCGCCTGGGCCGAGCGCAGTCCGGGTCTGGCCGCCGCCGGGACCTGGATCGTCCTGCTCACCGCCTGGCTGTGTTGCGCCTCCCCGCTGGGCTACCTGCCACCCTGGGCAACCAACATCCTCGGCGGCGCCTCCGGCTCGCTCGGCGGCCAGCTTTCGCTCCGCCCCGGGCACTACCTTGTCCTTATGGCGCTGCCGCTCGTCGTCTTCGCCGCCGTACGCGCGGCCCGCACCAGACGCCTCCCAAATGCCTGACGACCGGCCGACTCCCGCGCATCCGGCACTGGCCCTGGACGACACCGTGCACCAGCGGGTCCGCCTCGGCATCCTCACCGTGCTGAGTGAGACCCGGGAGTGCAAGTTCGCCACCCTCCGGGACGAGCTGGGGCTGACCGACGGCAACCTCAACCGGCACCTGCGCATCCTCGAACAGGCCGAACTGCTCCGGGTGATCAAGGGGTACGAGGGACGCCGCCCCTGCACCTGGCTGCGGCTCACCCGACAGGGCCGGGCCGCCCTGCGCGCCGAGGTCGCCGCGCTGGAACAGTTGGTGAGCCGGCTGCGCAACGCCACCGCCGAGGCGGCGGAGGCGGCGGAGGCGGCGGAGGCGGCGGAGAACTGAACGCGGCGTACGCGCGGCGGCCGAGGTCGGCGCTGCGCCGCGCGACGTCGTACTGTTCCGACATGCAGGATGGTCCGCCACCGCCGCCCGACGAACCGTCCCGGCCGGCGCCACCGTCGCCGCCAGGACCGCAGCAGCCGTTGCCGCCTACACCGCACCACCCCTGGCCGCCGGCCGCGCACCAGTCGCCGTCGGCTCCGTACCAGCCGTGGCCGGCGGGCCCACCGCAACCCTGGCCGCCGCGCCAGGTGTGGCCGGCGCCCCCGGCCCGGCCGGTGCCGGGGGCCGGGGGCGGGGTCTGGCCGGTGGTCGCCGCCGCACTGGTCGGGGTCTGGGCGGTCGGCGCGACCGTCGGCAGCCAGAGCGTCGCCTGGCTCGTCGAACAGGTCCTGCTCGTCTCCGGCCTCGATCAGCAGGTCTGGCTCTGGCCGGTGACCGGGGTGGTGACCGCGCTGCTCGTCGGGGTACCCGCCGGACTGCTGGCCGTGCTCCCCCGCTCTGCGGCCGTCCGGGCCGCCGGCCGCGCCTGGCTGCTCGGCGCGATCGCGCTCGGCACGCTCGGGCTGCTCCGGGCGGTGCCGCTCACCCTGCCGGAGGCCTATCTCGGCGGGCTGGCCGCGCTGGCCGGACTGGGTGCCCTGCTGATCCGGCGCCTCGGCGGCCGGCCGGAGCGGGTCCGCGCCGAGCCTGCGGCGACCGGTCTGGCCGTGGCCGGTGGACTCGCCCTGCTGCTGCCCTGGGCCTGGTTGGGCGCCCTGGGCGGTGTACTGGAGACGGTCTGCGCGCTGCTCGCCTCGGCCGCGGTCGGCTGGCTGGCCGCCGCCATCCTGGATGGACGGTTCTGGGCCGGCTACGAACGACCGGCCACGAGCGGCGGCCCCGCCCCGGAACGCGCCGCGAACCGCGGTAGCGGCCCCGCCCCGGAACAGGTGACGAGCCACGGCGGCGGCCCGGCACCGGAGCACGCCGCGATCCACGGCGGCCCGGCACCGGAGCGGGCGGTGGGTGGGATCCGGCTGGTCCTGGTCGGCGGCCTGGTCGCCGGGGTGGCGCTGGCACTGGTCGCGGGCGGGATCGGCCAGTCCGGCGCGCAACTCGCCGCGCTGCTCGTCCTCCCACCGGCCGGTTTCGCGATCGCCGCCCTCCGGGTGACATCCCGGGCCCGGTCGACGGCCGGGACCGGCGCGGCGGAAGCCGGGCACCGGCCGGTCGGCTCCGCCCCGGTCGGTTGGCTGGTCGGCCTCGCCGCCGCCGGTCCGCTGGCCCTGGTCGACCCGGAGGAGATCACGCTGCTGCTCTCCACCGCCCGGGACGTGCCGTTCTGGGCCGCCGTCGCCGCCGGCTGCTCGCTCGCCGTCGCACTGCTGCTCGGCATCGGGTACGGCGTCGGCCTCGGCCGCCCCTCCGCACCGATCCCGCGCCGGCCGGTCGCCGCCGCCGTCGCCGGGGTCCTGCTGCTCGCCACCGGTGCGGTGTACGCCGGGCTCGGCGCCCCCGGTTGGCACGGTGAGCGGCTCTTCGTGGTCCTTCGGGAACAGACTGACCTGACCGCGGTGCCTGCGCTGACCGGGCCGGCCGGTCGACAGGCCCGGGGTCGGGAGGTGTACCGCCGGCTGGTCGAGACCGCCGAGCGTTCCCAGGCGGACCTGCGCCGGGAACTCGACCGGCTGCACCTGGACTACACGCCGTACTACCTGGTCAACGCGGTCGAGGTGGCCGGCGGCACGGCGGTACGGGCCTGGCTGTCCCGGCGGCCGGACGTCGACCGGGTACTGGTCAGCCAGCGGTTGCGCCCGCTGCCGGCCAGCGGGTCCCCGGAGCGTGGTGCCGAGCCGGCACCGGCGGTACCCAGCTGGAACCTGGGCCTGATCGGCGCGGACCGGGTCTGGTCGCAGCTCGGCGTCGACGGCTCGGGCATCGTGGTGGGGAGTTCGGACTCCGGAGTGGACGGCCGGCACCCCGCGCTCGCCGCCGGTTTCCGGGGCGGTGACGACTCCTGGTACGACCCGTGGAACGGCTCCCGATCCCCCACCGACCTGGGCGGGCACGGTACGCACACCCTGGCCACCGCCGTCGGCGGGCAGCGGGTCGGGGTGGCGCCGGGCGCGGAGTGGGTCGGCTGCGTGAACCTCGACCGGAACCTCGGCAATCCCGCGCGCTACCTGGACTGTCTCCAGTTCATGCTGGCGCCGTTCCCGCCCGGCGCGGACCCGTTCACCGACGGCCACCCGGACCGGGCACCCCAGGTGCTCAGCAACTCGTGGGGCTGTCCGGCGATCGAGGGCTGCGCGCCGGACACCCTGCAGCCGGCCACC
Organism: Plantactinospora sp. B6F1; assembly: GCF_040120695.1. Lineage (NCBI taxonomy): Bacteria > Bacillati > Actinomycetota > Actinomycetes > Micromonosporales > Micromonosporaceae > Plantactinospora > Plantactinospora sp. B6F1. The sequence goes on from NZ_JBEEAC010000009.1 coordinate 58,677, forward strand.
TCGGCGCTCGCGGCGGCCGGCGTCTTCTTCGTCGCCGCCGCCGGTAACACCGGCTCCGCCTGCGGCTCGATCGACGACCCGCCCGCGCCGTACCCGGACGTCTTCACCGTCGGCGCGGTCGACCGGCAGCGCCGGGTCACCTACTTCTCCAGTCGGGGTCCGGTGCCCGGCGGGATGACCAAACCGGACCTGGTCGCGCCGGGCGACGACGTGCTCTCGGCGCTGCCCGGCGGCGGGTACGGCAAGCTGAGCGGCACCTCGATGGCGGCACCGCACCTGGCCGGGGTGGTCGCGTTGATGTGGTCGGCCAATCCGGCGCTGGTCGGCGACCTGGAGACGACCCGACGCATCCTGCTGGACACCGTCACGCCGGCCAGGCCGACCGCCGAGCCGGGCGAGCGCACCGACACCTGCGGCTCGATACGCAACATCACCGGTGCCGGCCTGGTCGACGCGTACGCGGCGGTCCAGGCCGCCCGGCAGGCCGGCCAGCCGAACCGGTAGCCGTGGCCCGGCCGTCGCCGCCGACCGGCGATCTCGGCGGGTAGGGTCGGCGACCATGACTGCCGCGCCGTCGCTGACCGAGTTGACCGACGACCAGGTGCCCGCCGTGGTGGAACTCTGCCGGGCGGCGCTGGATCTGCCCGACGACTCGGCCGAGGCGGCGGAGATCGTGGCCCGGCTCCGGGACGACTCGCCGCTGCCGGGTGCCGCCGGGCGACGCCGTACCGTAGGGGTGGTCGCCTGGCAGGACGGCGCGCTCGCCGGGGTCGCGCTCGGCTCGATGGCCGACCGGGGCTCGGACCGGTCCACCGGGCACCTCGACCTGGTCGCGGTGCATCCCGACCGGCGACGGCGGGGCATCGGCCGGGCGCTGGTGTCGCGGGTGGAGCAGGCCCTCGCCGGGCTCGGTGCGTCCCAGGTACGCGTCGTCGGCAATCCGCCGCACTACGTCTGGCCCGGCATCGACGTCCGGTACACCCCGGCGATCTGCACCGTGCTGGCCCTCGGGTACAGCCCCGAGGGCACCGCCTGGAACATGACCGTCGACCTCTCCACCGAGTCCGCTCCTGGGCTGCGTCCCACCGAGGCGGCCGAGCGACGGTTGGCGGAGCAGGGCGTCACGGTCCGCCGAGCCGAGCCGGCAGATCTGGAGATGTTGACCGGGTTCGCCCGGTCGACCTTCGGCGGCAGTTGGGACGTCGAGTTGCTGCACTCGGTCGGTCGAGCGGGCGCCGGCTGCCACGTCGCCGTCCGTACGCCCACCGGTGGCGGTACGCCGGAACTGCTCGGCTTCGCCGCGTACGGCTCGTCCCGGCCGAGCTGGTTCGGTCCGATGGGCACCGCACCCGCCGCCCAGGGGCTGGGGATCGGCGGCGTGCTGCTCCGCCGCTGCCTGCGCGACCAGTGGGCGGCCGGACATCTGCGGGTCGAGATCGGCTGGGTCGGGCCGGTGCCGTTCTACGCCGGCAGCACCGGGGCGCGGATCGAGCGGGTGTTCTTCCTCTACCGCAAGCAGCTCTAGTCGGATGTCAGCTGCACCGACGACGGCGGCCACGGTTTTCGACCGGCTGCGACGGGGAGAACCGGACCGAACGGCTCAGGTCACGCCTCGGGTGCGGAGTTACGCTGCCGGCATGCTGCCTGGCCCGGACATGCTGCCGCTGATCGGGCGCGATCGCGAGCTGGCGGTGGTGACCCGGGCGGTGTTCGGCGGCGGCCGCTGTGGCGCCCTGATCGCCGGGACACCGGGGGTGGGCAAGACGCGACTCGCCCAGGAGGTGGCGTCGGGCACCGAGGCGGCCGGCCACCGGATGCTGGTGGCTCGGCCGGCCGCAGGAAGTTCCCGACTGCCCCTGAGCGGGCTCGCCGGCCTGCTGCCCGCCCCGACCGGGGCACTCCCGCCGGACGCGGCCGCACCGGTCGGACTCGTCGAGCGCGGGCTGCACGTGCTGCGCGGGCTCACCCGGGGGACGCGCACCGTGCTTCTCGTCGACGACCTGCACCAACTCGACGAGATCTCGGCGATCGTGATCCACCAGCTCGTCGCCGAGCGTGCCCTCACCCTGCTCGCCACCGTACGCGCCGAAGCGGCCGTACCCGGTCCGCTCACCGCGCTCTGGAAGGACCACGGCGTTGTCCGGGTGGACCTTGACGCGCTCACCGCCGCCGAGACCGACAGGCTGATCGGCGCCGCGTTGGGCGGTCCCGTCGAGGGTCGCACGCTGCGCCAGCTCCGTGCGGCCACCGGAGGCAACCCGCTCTTCCTGCGCGAGTTGCTGATCTCGGCCCTGGACGGCGGCAACCTGCGCCTGGCGGACGGGGTCTGGCGGCTGACCGCCTCGCTCGGCCGGGCGGCGCGGCTGGTCGAACTGCTCCGCGACCGGCTCGCCGTCCGGGATCCGGCCGAACGGGACGCGTTGGAGACGCTCGCGCTCGGTGAACCCCTGCCGCTGCCGGTCGCGGTCGAACTCGCCGGTGAGGCCACCCTCGAAACGCTGGAGCGACGTGGCCTCGTCACGGTCGGCACCACCGGTCGGCGCCGCGTCGTCCGGCTCAGCCATCCGCTGTACGGCGAGTTGTTGCGCGCCGATCTGCCCGGGCTGGCCCGGGTGCGGCACAGCCGTCGGCTCGCGGACGCCATCGACGGCACCGGTGCGCGGCGCAGCGAAGACGTGATGCGGACCGCGATCTGGCGCCTCGACGGGGGTGGCACCGTACACCCGCAGCGGATGCTTCAGGCCGCCGAGCAGGCGGCCCTGATCCGGGAGTACGCGTTGGCCGAGCGGCTGGCCTGGCACGCCTACGACAACGGTGCCGGGGTCGCGGCAGGGTTGACCGAGGTACGCGCCATGCTCTGCCTCGGGCGCATCGACGAGGCCCTGCTGCGCTGCGCCGATCTGGCCGGCAAGGCCACGAACGCCACCGAGCGGCTGGAGATCGCCGTCCAGCACGCCGCCGCGCTCGCACATCATGCCGACGACCTGGCGGCAGCGCGGGTGGTCCTCGACGCGGCCGAGGTGGCCGGGCCGGAGTTGGCCGGACAGCTCGACGTGTCCCGCCTCTACCTGCGCTCGTACGGGTTGGACTGCGCGACGGTCGACGCGGCGCTGGCCGTGTTCGAGACGACGGCGCAGGGTGCTGGTCCGGGTTCGCCGGGCGACGACGCGGACCCGGTCGAGTCGCGGGTCACGGCGGCCAGCGCGGCCGCGGCGGCGCTGATGCTCGCCGGCCGGTACGCCGACGCGGCCGGGCTCATCGCGCGGGCCGTCCCACTGGCCGCGCGGCACACCGGCCCGAGCCTGGTGCACGCCGACAGCATGCGGCCGGCGGGCGGCTGGCTGCGTTGCGTCCTGGGTGACCCGGCCGGCGGGTTCGCCCAGACCGAGGCGTCGTACCAGTCGAGCCTGCATCCGCCGGACCGGACCGCGCAGGCGCTGAGCGCCTTCGCGCTCGGCATGATCGGCCTGATGCTCGGCCGGCCGGCGACCGCGTTGCGCTGGGCCAGGGAGTCCTTCGTCGTCGCCGAAGGGTCGCTGCGGCCGGTGTGCCGATGGGCGGCGGCGGTGCGGGTACAGGCAGCGGCGCAGTGCGGCGACGAGGAGGAGCTCGCCGCCGCCACCGCCGACCTGGACCGCTACCGGGGCGGCGAGCATCCCAACCGCCTGTTCGAGATGGAGGTGGCGCGCGCCCGGGCCTGGCGGGCCAGCGTCCGGGCCGATCCGGCGAGTGTGCGAACCCTGCTCGGCGACGAGATCGCTCGCCACGGTGCGGGCGGCGCCTTCGGCAGCACGACCCTCGGCGCCCTCGACCTCGTGCGGCTGGGCGCGGCCGACCTCGCGGTACGCCTGCTGACCGCCTATCCCCCACCGGCGGGATGGGTGCTGGGTGAGGTGGTCGTGCGGTACGCCGCCGCCGCATCGACCGGCGACGGGGCGGGGCTGCTCGCGACCGCCCAGCGGTTCGCCGGCTTCGGCATGCCCCTGCACGCCGCGGAGGCGGCGACGCTGGCGGCCGCCGCATGGCAACGAGCGGGCGAGCCCCGGGCCGCGGCCCGGGCCCGGCTGCTGGCCGTACTGCAGTCGAGGGCCGCCGAACCCGCCGGCACACCGGCGCTGGCGGCGGCCGGCCCGCTCATCGGGTTGACCGAACGGGAACGGGACGTCGTGCTCGCCGCGGCGCGCGGCGAGTCGACCCGAGCCATCGCCACCCGGTTGCACGTGGCCGAACGAACGGTGGAGAACCACCTGCACCGGGCGTACGGGAAGCTCGGTGTCTCCGGACGGACCGGGCTGAGGGACGTCCTCGGGCCGGCGGGCTGAGGTTGCTGACGGCTGCACCGGGTCCGCAACCGTCCGCTCGCCACGCCGGTCCGGTCGACCATCGTGCCGTCGCCGACCCGGCGCAGGCCGGCGCCTGAGTACCCGCCCCGCGCGATATGAGTGCCCCGGGACTCATGCCAGCGGCGCGGCGCTGTGCTGGAGTAGCTCGGTCCGGGGTGCGGTGCCCCCTCGCCGTGACCTGCCACCGTCGTTCCAGCCGAAGGTTGTTTCGTTGATGCGTGTCCCCACCTGGTTGCGTAGCCTGCTCGCTGCCCCCGGCGCCGCCGTCCTGCTCGCCGGTGGCCTCATCCTCGGCTCGGCGTCCCCCGCGCACGCCGATCCGCCCCCCATCACGTTGACCGAACGCTGCGGCGTCGCGGTGCTCAGCTGGGACACCGGCACGATCGGCGGCGAAGAGACGTGGGCGACGACCGTGCTGCGCAACGGTGTGGCGGTCGACCGGTTCGAGATGCGCGAGCGCGGCAACCGCCGGTACGGCGCCGCCGACCGGGACGCCTTCGTCGTGCGGCGTGCCGGGCTGCCGGACGTGAACCTGATGTTCCGCGAGCCTGACGGATGCGCGGACGTCCCCCGGCTGACGGTCACCGCCGGGGCCCAGTGCCACGTGCTCGAACTGCGCCTGTCGAACGAGGGCACCACCGCGGTCACCGGGCTGCGGCTGTACACCCCGGCGAGCCCGGCGGCGGAGGAGCTGGCACCGGTGCCGCCGGGCGCGGTGACGCTGGTGCGTCGGCTCGCCGACGGTGACAACTACGCGCTCGTCGGCGGGGCACCCGGGCCCGAGCAGGTCACCTGGATGGTGGGAACCTACCGGGAACCCGCGGGCTGTGGTCCGGACGCCATCGCGGTGGAGGTCGCGGACGCCTGTGCCGGGGTGCGGGTCGCACTGAGCAGTCGGGCCGACGGAGCCACCCGGGTCACCGTGCTGGTCGACGGCGTCGCGGCCGTGCACCGGGTGGTGCCGGCCCGCGCGAACGACACGTTCACCGTGCCGGCCGGGCCTGGTGCGGTCGTGGTAGTCCGGAACCCGGAACTCGGCCTGGACCTGGCCACGCACACGGTCCGGGCGGTGCCCTGCGGGTCACCGACCCCCGACGGCAGCGCCGGTCCGGGCAGCGGTCCGGGAGGTGGCGACGACGATGCCGGCGCGGGCGGTGGCCTGCCGGTCACCGGTACGCCGGCCGTCGCGCTGCTGGTGGCCGGAGGGCTACTGCTGGCCTCCGGTACGGCGGTCCTGCTGGTCGCACGTCGTCGCCGGATCCGCTTCACCGGTGGGGACTGAGCGGCGATGGCCCGGGAGCTGCCGGGGTACGCGGCGGCCGCCACGGCGTACGTCACCGTCTGGCTCCAGAGTGCACAGACGCCGCCCGATCCGGGGCTGGGTGAGGCTGTCCGTCAGCTGTCCGAGCTGATCCGGCGGCGACTCGACGACGACGACGCCATCGGCGCCACGTACCTGTTCCAGAGCCCGCGCAGCGGCAGGGCACGCCGCACGTTCGCCCGGGATGTCGAGCTGGCGGCGCAGGAGCACCCGGGATTCGCCACCGCGCTCCGCGCCGCGGTCGACGGACTCGGCGCGGCCCGAGGGCTCGAGTTCCTGCTCTCGTCCGGCGGGGCGGCCGTCGTCCACTCGGTCGTTAAGGGCGACCGGCGAAATCCCGACACGTTCCGGCCCGGCCTGGTTGCGGCGTTGGGCGGCGCGGCGCCGGATCTGATGCTCGGCGCCGCCGGCCAGGCGGCCGCCGCCGAGGAAGCCGCCACCCGCACCGGTACGGCGCCACGGCAGGCACTGTTCCGGACGCTGTTCTCGATCTCCGTCGTCAGTTTCACGGTGATGTGGGTCGCCGGTGTCCTCCGGGCGATGCCGCTCTGCTACGGCGCGGGCGTCGTGTTCCTCCTCGTCGCCACACCCACCGCCGTGTGGCATCGGACGCGGCGCCGGCGGGCCTGACTCCACCGCCGGCAGGAGATCCGGGTACGCGGTCGTCGTCGGCGTCGACGGTGCGGTCGCAGGGCGGCGTACATCGAGACCGCGCGATTTGCCGATGTAGCCGGCCCGCGCCTCCTACCGTTGCGGTGGAGGAGGAAGTATGACGGAGGACGACTACGGGGACGCCGAGTGGCGGGCAGCGGTTGACGGGGGCGACGACCTGTCTCCCGAGGAGCCGGTGGCGCCGGCGGACGACGCGCCGGTCTCGATCCGGGAACCGTTCAGCCAGGCGGAGAAACGACGGAACCAGCGGCGGATGCCGACATGACGAAGGGGCGGACCGCTGACGCGGCCCGCCCCCACGACGTGGAGCCTGGACTCAGAAGTCCATGTCCCCGCCGCCCGGCGCGGCCGGGGCAGCCGGGGTCTTCTCCGGCTTGTCCGCCACCACAGCCTCGGTGGTCAGGAACAGGGCCGCGATCGACGACGCGTTCTGCAGCGCCGAACGGGTCACCTTGGCCGGGTCGATGATGCCGGCCTGGAGCAGGTCGACGTACTCACCGTTGGCCGCGTTGAGGCCGTGCCCGGCGTCCAGGTTGCGGACCTTCTCGACCACGACGCCACCTTCGAGGCCGGCGTTGACGGCGATCTGCCGCAGCGGGGCGTCCAGCGCGATCTTGACGATCTGCGCGCCGGTCGCCTCGTCGCCAACCAGGTCCAGCTTGTCGAAGGCGGTCTTGCCGGCCTGCACCAGCGCGACACCACCACCGGGGACGATGCCCTCCTCGACGGCGGCCTTCGCGTTGCGCACCGCGTCCTCGATGCGGTGCTTGCGCTCCTTCAGCTCGACCTCGGTGGCCGCGCCGACCTTGATCACCGCAACACCGCCGGCCAGCTTGGCCAGGCGCTCCTGCAGCTTCTCGCGGTCGTAGTCGGAGTCGCTCTTCTCGATCTCGGCACGGATCTGGTTGACCCGACCGTTGATCTGGTCGGCGTCACCGGCACCGTCGACGATGGTGGTCTCGTCCTTGGTCACCACGACCTTGCGGGCCCGGCCCAGCATGTCGAGGCCGACGGCGTCCAGCTTGAGGCCGACCTCCTCGCTGATCGGCTGTCCGCCGGTCAGGATGGCGATGTCGCCCAGCATGGCCTTGCGGCGGTCACCGAAGCCCGGCGCCTTGACGGCGACGGACTTGAAGGTGCCCCGGACCTTGTTGACCACCAGGGTCGCCAGGGCCTCGCCCTCGACGTCCTCGGCGATGATGGCCAGCGGCTTACCCGACTGCATGACCTTCTCGAGGATCGGCAGCAGGTCCTTGACCGTCGAGATCTTGCTGTTGACGATCAGGATGTACGGGTCGTCGAGCACGGCCTCCATCCGGTCGGGGTCGGTCATGAAGTACCCCGAGATGTAGCCCTTGTCGAAGCGCATGCCCTCGGTCAGCTCCAGCTCGAGCCCGAAGGTGTTGCTCTCCTCGACGGTGATGACGCCTTCCTTGCCGACCTTGTCCATCGCCTCGGCGATGATCTCGCCGACGCTGGTGTCACCAGCGGAGATGGACGCGGTGGAGGCGATCTGCTCCTTGGTCTCGACGTCCTTGGCGAGCTTGCTCAGCTCCTCCGAGACGTTCGCGACGGCGGCCTCGATGCCCCGCTTCAGGGCCATCGGGTTGGCACCGGCCGCGACGTTGCGCAGGCCCTCACGGACCAGCGCCTGGGCGAGGACGGTCGCCGTCGTCGTGCCGTCACCGGCGACGTCGTCGGTCTTCTTGGCGACCTCCTTGACCAGTTCCGCACCGATCTTCTCGTACGGGTCCTCGAGCTCGATCTCCTTGGCGATGCTCACACCATCGTTGGTGATGGTGGGGGCGCCCCACTTCTTCTCGAGCACGACGTTGCGGCCCTTCGGGCCCAGCGTCACCTTTACGGCGTCGGCGAGGGTGTTCATGCCCCGCTCAAGGCCGCGGCGCGCCTCCTCGTCGAACGCGATCATCTTGGCCATACGGCGTTGTCCTCCTGGACACTCACGGCCGCCGGAGCCTTGTCGACCCCGACCTACCGCCTGGTTACGCACCTTCGGACGTCACTACGGCACTGGCGGACGGGGTCTGCCGACACCCAAGGGTGCCTGCTCGACTCCGTCGCGCTGTGCGACAGTGACGTCCGCCGGCCGGGCCGGACAGCCCGCGACGACCGGCCATGTGCCGCACACCCGCTCCACGGGCCCGCGACCGTGGCCCTACCGCCCCGACCTTGGCACTCACGGGGTGCGAGTGCCAACCACTTGTTTAGCACTCTCCCATGCCGAGTGCAAGCGAGTGGGTCGGTTGACCCGAGTCCCAGGGCGGGCCGGCGGCGGCCGGGGGATCGACGGGAGACCGGCGCCCGGACGGGACCGGAAGTAGGGTCGAACGGGCAGCCGAACTGGGCAGCCGGACCGGGGCGCCAGGACCGAACCCCGGGGGCCGGAACGTGGACCCGTCCAGCGTCCTGGCGCGGACCCGTCCCGCGACCTGGTCCGGCCGGACCGGCCCGCCGCGACCTGGCCCCGCAGTGGACCGGCCCGCAGTGGACCGTCAACCGGCCGGCAGTGGACCGTCAACCGGCCGGCAGGCGACCTCCGTTGTGCAGGCACACCTGCATGGCGTGTCGGCGCAACGGGGGGAGTCCGGACTGGGCCGGCAAGGGAATCCCCGACCGGGGGTGCACCGGCGGTGGGATGGTGACGGAACGGGGTCGAGCCCTCAGCGGCGGGCCGGTGGCCCGACAGCTCAGGCGATGACCCGGACCTTTTCCGCCTGCGGGCCCTTCTGCCCCTGGGCGATCTCGAACTCGACGCGCTGACCGTCGTCAAGCGCCTTGTAGCCGTCCATCTCGATCGCGGAGAAGTGGACGAAGACGTCCTGCCCGCCATCGACCGCGATGAAGCCGTAGCCCTTTTCGCTGTTGAACCACTTCACGGTGCCCTGCGCCACGGTGCACTTCCTTACTTCGGTCGCGTCGGAGCTGCCCGAGCTCCGGCGACGCCGTATGCCTGCCGGGGCCAACCGAGTCGCCGTTCTCCAAATGGATCATGTATTTGGAGTCCAACAAATCGAGCGGCCGAATCCGCACGGTACACCAAGGTCGGGTCGCAGCGCACTAGGCCAAAACGGTCACCGGTCCCCCATCCGGGCGGTCCTTTTCCGGCCCGACCCATTGGCGATCGTCGCTACGCAGCTCAACGGGCCCGTACAGAAACCGAACGCGGCACCGTCACCCCCCGGAACTGGTCGCCGTACGGCGTGCGACCATGACGGACGTGCCGGCTTCCATCCCGCAGACCGCCGCCGAGCCGGAGTCCGGGCACTCCACCGACCGGGCCGGAGCGGCTCCCCCGGACCGGTCCACCGGGACGGGCAGTTCCGGTCTCCGGCCGAACGCCAAGAGCGGGCCGGCGCCCGGCGCCGGGAAGGCCGGTGTCGGGTGTCCCGGCCGCGACCTGCCACCGGTCCGCCGGGTACGCCCCGCCGACGCCGCCCGGGTCCGGGCGATCCGCCTGGAGATGCTCGCGGACTCGCCACTGGCCTTCCTGGAGACGCTCGCCGACGCGGCGGCCCGGCCGCACGCCGAGTTCGCGGCCCGGATCGCCGGGATGTCGACCGGGCACCGGACGGCAGCCTTCGTCGCCGAGGTCGACGGTCGGGTCGTCGGGCACGCGGGTGGCCAGGCGGCGCCCGGTCAGCCGGAGCTCACGGTGGTCTTCGCGGTCTACCTCACCCCGGCCTGGCGGGGCAGTGGCCTGCTGGACGCCCTGGTCGAGGCGGTGGCCGACTGGTCGAGGGCGGCCGGTCGGCAGGAGTTGCTGCTGGAGGTGGTGGTCGGCAACGACCGGGCGGTACGGGGCTACGAGCGGCTCGGCTTCGTCGACACCGGGGTACGGGTGGCACACCCGACGGTGCCCACCCTCCGCGAGCTACAGATGCGCCGCGCCGCCTGACCCGGCACCCCACCAGCGCCCAGCCCGGTCGGGAAGGGGCCCTTCCGCTACCGGAAGCGATAGCGGGGGCCCTTCCTTACACGTGCCGGCGGGCCTGCACCACCCGGAACCGGCTGGCGACGTAGGCGCCGTCGGTCAGCGCGGCGTTCGCCGCCGGGTTGGCGCCGCTGCCGTGGAAGTCCGAGAACGCCGCCGACTGGTTGACGAAGACCCCGCCGGTGAGGTTGCAGGAGAGGTGCACCCCGGTCTCGATCGCCGCGCTCTCGGCCGCGTCCAGCACCCCCGGGTCGGTGGAGTAGACCGAGGCGGTCAACGCTCCGCGCTCACCGACGGTCTGCCGCAGGATCGCCAGGCTGTGCGGGGTGGAGTCGGTGGCGATCACGAACGAGATCGGCCCGAACCACTCCCGCCCGTACGTGCCGACGTCGTCCGCGCCGAGCTTAGCGATCAGCGGCGTACGCACCACCGCGCCCGGGTAGTTCGGGTGCTCGACCGGGCGGGACGGCAGTACCGGCTCACCGATCCCGGCGACCTCGTCCAGCCGGGCCAGCACGCCGTCGTTGACGATTGCGCCGATCAGCTCGACCGCCCGGGCCGGGTCGCCGGTGAGCTTGCCGACCGCCCCGGCGATGCCCTCGGCGACCTCGTCGAGACTCTTCTGCCCCTGGTCGGTCTCGATCCCGCCTCGCGGCACCAGGATGTTCTGCGGGGTGGTGCACATCTGCCCGCTGTAGAGGACCAGCGAGAAGCCGACGTTGCGGCACATCCCGGCGAAGTCGTCGGTCGAGTCGACCACGACCGTGTTGACACCGGCCTTCTCGGTGTAGACGACGGCCTGCCGGGCGTTGGCCTCCAGCCAGTCGCCGTACTCGGTGGAGCCGGTGAAGTCGACGATGCGTACCCGGGGGTGCAGCGCCAGGGTGGAGGCGAGCCTCTCGCCCGGCGCCTCCGGGGCGAGCAGCATCAGGTTCGGGTCGAAGCCCGCCTCGGCGAGCACCTCGCGGGCGTACCGGACGGTGATGGCGAGCGGTAGCACGGCCCGGGGGTGCGGCTTGACCACCACCGGGTTCCCGGTGACCAGCGAGGCGAACAGCCCGGGGTAGCTGTTCCAGGTCGGGAAGGTGTTGCAGCCGATCGCCAGGGCCACGCCGCGCGGCACCACGTGGAAGTTCTTGGTCATCCGCAGCGGGTCACCCCTGCCGGCCGGCTTCTCCCAGTCCGCCGTCGCCGGGTGCCGGGTCATCTCCCGGTATGCGTAGGCGAGCGCCTCCAGCGCCCGGTCCAGCGCGTGCGCGCCACCGGCCTGGAACGCCATCACGAACGCCTGCCCGCTGGTCGCGTGCACCGCGTTGGCCAGTTCGAAGATGTTGGCGTGCAACCGGGCGAGGATCTCCAGGCAGACCCCGACCCGGGTCTGCGGCCCGGCGTCCCGCCAGGCCGGCAGCGCGGCCGCGGCGGCGGCCAGCAGCACCTCCGGGTCGGCGTGCGGGTAGGTCACCCCGAGGTCGATGCCGAACGGGCTCGCCTCGGTGCCGACCCAGTCGCCGGTGCCGGGCTGGTCGAGCGGGAACTTGCCACCCAGGTACGCCCGGAACGCCGCCTCACCCTCGGCGGCGGCGGTCTCGCCGTAGACGCGAGGGCTGGGTGACTCCGGGTAGGCGGACCAGTAGGAGCGTTCGGTGATCGCGGTGAGTGCCCGTTCCAGGGTGTCGGCGTGCCGGGCGTAGTGGGGGTGCGGGGTCTCCGTCATCCCGCCATCATGCCGCACCGGCCCGGCCGGTCCCAGCCTTCCGCACCCGGGGCGGGCGGCGCTGGTCAGAGGGTTGCCTGCCAGCTGTTCATCCCGGCGACCGCACGGAATCCCAGCGCCTCGTTGATCGAGATCATGTGGCCGTTCACCGCGGCGTTGAAGGTGTCGAGGACCCGCAGCGCCGGCTCGTGCTCCCGGATGTGCCGGAGGTTGTCGACCTTGATCACGATGCCGAGGCGGTGTCCCCGGTGTGCCGGCTCGACCAGGGTGATCTGCTGGAACCCGTGCCAGTCGCAGCCGGCGCTCATGCCGATCGCGGTCCAGGCCACCAGGGTGCCGGTCGCGTCGTGCCGGGCAGCGCTGTTGTACCAGTGGTGGCCGCGCTCCTGGTGCGCCTGCTCCATCTCCCGCAACCGGGTCACCTCCGGTCGGGCCGCCTCCCAGGTGAGGTCGCCGAGCGGTGCGTCGCTGATCAGGCGGCTGTCGAGGTAGGCGATGTCCTCGGCGTACTCGTCGGGGGTCGGGCCCTGCCAGCGCACGACCGAGTAGCCCTCGGCCCGGGCCAGACCCTCGGCCAGCAGCCGGTCGAGTTCCGCGTCGTCGAGGGTGGTCAGGTCGAGCCGGCGGCGTACGTCGGCCAGCGCCGCCTTGGCGCCAATCGCGGCGGCGAAGGCGTCGCCCGGCGCCGTCGGGGCTGCCTCCGGGCTCGTTGTCGCCACCTCGCCGATGACCCGCTTGCGGCCCTCCTCCCGGACGATCCGCACCGCGTACTCGTAGAGAGCGCGGCCGACACCCCGGCGTCGGTACTCCGGGTGGACGGCGAGCACCAGCCCGGCGTTCTCCAGGTTCTCCCGCTGCGGCAGCGAGATCCCGAGGTAGCCCACGGCCACGCCGTCGAGATGACCCAGTGCGTGCCGGTCGTCGTCGCCCGGCCAGGGGCGCCGGAGTCCCGCGAAGAAGCGCTGCCGGGAGAGCCTGGGCAGGTCCGGCTGGTCGGCGGCCCTAGCGGCGGCCTCGATCTCGTACGCCCGCTCGGTGGCGGCGACGTCGGCGACGTCCAGTGGGGTGACCACGATGTCCATGGTCCTCGAGGGTGCCGGTTGACCGAGCCGGGCGCGACCGAATATCGAGGGAGCTAGGCGGGGGAATTCGATTGATCGACGTCGAAGGATGCGGGTCAGGGTTCGTTCGACGAATGCGCGTCAGGGGAGCCGCGTCGCGCAGAACGGCCGGGCGACGGCGTCGGCCCGGCCGGGAAGAATTTGGTCGGGAGGACGCCCGCACAACGCCTCCGGCGCTGGGTCGTTAGAGCTTTGAAAGTCTACGGCGGTGCGTCCTCCCGCATGGAGCATCTTGCGTCGTGCAGATGCAGGCGTCAAGCCCTCCTCCGTGCGTTTTCGTCACCCGTGGCAAAACAGCAGCTACGCACCGCATCTGTACCGCCGGGCCCGGCGTGCTCCCGGCGACACGGAACGACCTCACCTGCAAGTTGCACGTGCATCTGCCCGGGCAGGCCAGGGCCGGTGCCGAAAATTTCCCCGAGAAAAATTCAGCCGAGCAGCCCGGCCTCGCGGGCCGCCCGCAGCGACGGCTTGACCCGGTACGTCGGACCGACCAGCGCCGCCACCGCGTCGAGGGTCTTGAGTCCCTCGCCGGTGTTGTAGACCACCGTCTCGGCGTCCGGGTCCAGCCGGCCGCTCGCCACCAGCTTGCCGAGCACGGCGACCGTCACCCCGCCGGCCGTCTCGGCGAAGACTCCGGTGGTGCGGGCCAACTGCCGGATGCCGGCGCGGATCTCGTCGTCGTCGGCGTAGTCCATCCAGCCGCCGGTGCGGCGGACCGCCTCCAGGGCGTAGAGCCCGGCGGCCGGGTCGCCGATGTTGAGCGACTTGGCGATCCCGGTCGGCCGGACCGGGGTGATCACGTCGGTGTCGGCGTGCAGCGCGGCGGCGATCGGGTTACAGCCGGCCGACTGGGCGCCGAAGACCTTCCACCCGTTGGCCGGCGCCTCGACCAGACCGATCTCGACCAGCTCGCTGAACGCCTTGTCGATCTTGGTCAGCAGTTCACCGCTGGCCATCGGGATCACCACCTGCTCGGGAATCCGCCACCCCAGCTGCTCGGCGACCTCGTAGCCCAGCGTCTTGGACCCCTCGGCGTAGTACGGCCGGACGTTGACGTTGACGAACGCGGTGTCGGCGAACTCGTCGGTCTCGACCAGCTCCCCGCAGAGCCGGTTGACGTCGTCGTACGAGCCGTCGATGGCGACCACGTCACCGTCGTAGACGGCGGTGGTCACCACCTTGCCCTGCTCCAGGTCGCCGGGAATGAAGACGATCGACGGTACTCCGGCCCGGGCCGCGTGCGCGGCGACCGAGTTCGCCAGGTTGCCGGTCGAGGCGCAACCGAACCGGGTGAAGCCGAGACCACGGGCGGCGGTCAGCGCCACCGACACCACCCGGTCCTTGAACGAGTGGGTGGGGTTGGCGCTGTCGTCCTTGATCCAGAGCGGTGCCCGGATGCCCAGCTCGGCGGCGAGGCCGGCCGCCGGGACCAGCGGGGTCAGCCCGGGGTCGAGGGTGACCCGGGCGCTCGGGTCCTGGCCGGTCGGCAGCAGGGCGGCGTACCGCCAGAGGTTCTTCGGGCCGGCCTCGATGTCGGCCCGGGTGACCCGGGCCAGGGTCGCGGCGTCGTAGCCGACCTCCAGCGGGCCGAAACACTCGTAACAGGCGTGCTGCGCCACCAGCGGGTAGTCCGTGCCGCAGCCGCGACAGACGAGCACGCGGGCGGGGTTGGGGGTTACCTGGCTGGTCTGGCTGGGGGTCGCGTCGATGATCGACGTCATGGCGACTGCCGTCCTCTCATCTTTCCCTGGCGCCGCACCGCGCGGCGGGGACGGATTTGGCACCTGCTCCGCCGTGGAGTGGTTGCCGGGGCGTCGTCGGGCCGTATCCCTCAGCCCCTCTGGATGAGGTATGAAGTTGTGCCGTCAGTCTACGGGTCCGGGGGGCCGCTGTCCCGGGTCTGTTTTCGGTGTGAGCAAGATCCCGGTCCGGGGCGCCGGCTCAGAGCGCCCGGGACTGCCGCAGCAGGGCCCGACCCACCCCGGCCACCGCGACCACGCCGACCAGCCCGAGCAGCAGGAAGTACGGCCAGGCGCCGGCGAAGCCGCGCAGCAGCGCCTCGCGCAGCGCGGTGACCCCGTAGGTGACCGGGTTGACGGCGGCGAGGATCCGCTGCACCGGCCCCAGGTTCTCGATCGGATAGAACGACGGGCTGGCGAAAAGCAACACCGGGGCCAGCACGTTCACCAGCACGGTGAACCGCTGGAAGTCCTGCACCAGGGTGGCGAGCAGCAGGTAGAGCGCGTTGAAGGCCAGTGCGGCGAGCAGCGCCCCGCAGAGCAGCGCCACCCACCTCTCCGTCGGCCAGCGGCCCCGGAAAAGAGCCGCCGAGACCGCCAGCGCGGCGACGGTCTGGGCCAGTACCAGGGCGGAGCCGGCGAGCAGCTTGCCGGCGACGTACTGCCGGCGGGTCAGCGGGTACGACCACAGTTCCAGCGCCATCCCGCTCATCCGCTCCTGGAACAGCGCCGTACCCGAGGTGGTGGCGGCCGCCAACAGCGAGGAGAACATCAACGCCGGGATCGCGAAGTCCGGGTAGCTGACCGGCCGGCCCCGGTAGTTGACCTCGCCGACCAGCGCGGTGAGCGAGGTGGCGAAGAGCGCGATGTAGACGGCGGTCGGCACCACCGCGAGCAGCAGGTTGGTGCGGTTGCGGGTGAGCAGCAGCCACTCCCGCCGCAGCGTCGCGGTGAGCCCCGAGCCCTGCCAGGGCGGTGGGGCGGCGGCGTCCCGGTCGACCGGACCGGGTGTGGTCACCGGGCCGTCACCTCCGACCGTCGGGGTCACCGGGCCGTCACCTCCGACCGTCGGGGTCACCGGGCCGTCACCTCCGACCGTCGGGGTCACCGGACCGTCACCTCCGACCGTCGGGGTCACCGGGCCGTCACCTCCGATCGGGTCAGCGCCACGAAGGCGTCCTCCAGCGATGCCGTCGCCAGCTCCATGCTGTGCACGGGGATCTCCAGCTCGGCCAGTTCGGCCAGCAGCCGGGGCAGCCGCTGCCGCAGGTCCGGCCCGGTGAGCATGATGTCGTCGCCGCCCCTGACCGCCGCCAGGCCGAGCCGTCGCGCACCGGCGGCAACCGCCGGCCAGGCATCCTCCGATCCGGTACGCAGCCGCGCCCGTGCCTCGCCGCGTTCGTCCCGCAGCTGGTCCGGGCTGCCGTCCCGGACCAGGCGGCCGTGGTGGATCACCAGTACCCGCTCGGTGTTGCGTTCCACCTCGTCGAGGTAGTGGCTGGTCAACACGATGGTCAGCTCGTGCCGGGCCCGCAGCTCGTCCAGGGTGGCCCAGACCCGGCGCCGCCCCTCGACGTCGAGCCCGGCCGACGGCTCGTCCAGCAGCAGGATCCTCGGCACCCGCAGCAGGGCCCGGACCACCTGGAGCCGCCGTCGCTGCCCGCCGGAGAGGGTGAAGACGAGCTGCTCCTCGCTGCCGGTCAGCTCGAAGGCGCCGAGCAGCTCCTCGACCCGGGAACTGGCGCTTCGCCAGGACAGGCCCCGGAACGCGGCGGCGATCTTCAGGTTGTCCCGGACCGTCAGCATCATGTCGAAGGGTCCGGACTGGTGCACCACCGCCACGTCCCGCTTCGCGCCGGCGTCGGGGCGGCGGCCGTGCACCAGGATCTGCCCGGAGCTGGGCGGGCAGGCGCCGCAGACCATCTTGAGCAGGGTGGTCTTGCCTGCGCCGTTCGGGCCGAGCAGTCCGACGGACTGGCCGGGCGGCACGCTGAAGTTGAGCCCGTCGACGGCCGGGGTCGCGGCACCGGCGTACGTCTTGCACAGGTCGGCCGCGACGATCGCCGGGCTCATCGCGCACCGCCGATCGCCGGCTCGGCCGAGAACCCCGACGGCGGTACGCCGAGCGTGGCGAGGACGATCCGGATCTCGTCCTGCGGACCGGTCTCCCGCAGGGGTGGGCCGGTCCGCAGGTGGTGATCGACGTCCTCCGGGGCGACCACCGGTTCGACGCCGTCACTTCCGTCGCCCCATCCGTCGCCCCAAGCGGCGCCCCACCCGTCGCCCCAAGCGGTGTCGCGTCTGGTGTCGCGTTCGGTGTCGCGTTCGGTGTCGCGTTCGGCGGGTCCGGCTGCCGGGTGTGCTGCGGGCCGCCCGAACCGGCAGCCGAGCACGATGTCGAGCCGGTCCACCGGACGGGCCGGGCGGCTCCGGCCGACGAGCCCGGTACGCAGGTCGTCCACCGGTCGTACCGCCGCCGGGGAGATGCCGACGGTCACCCCGCCGAGCGCGTCGAGCGCGTCGAGCGCCCGGCGTACCCGGTCGGGGAGGGCGGAGCCGGCCGCGAGGTGGCGTACCCGGACCAGGGTCGCCGAATGGCTGGCCCCCGCTGCCGGGAGCCGGTGATCGGTCTCCGGTACCGCCCAGGCCGCCGCCCCGGCCAGCCAGAGCGTGACGCCGTCCGGGAGCGGTACCGCCGCTTCGGTACCGTCCCGGGCACCCGGGGCGCGCGCCGGGACCTGCGGCACCCGGCCGAGTACCGCCGCCCGGGGCACCGGTGGGTCGTACAGCGGCAGGTTGTCGCCGGCCGTCAGCAGGTGGTCCGGCCGCCAGACGACCACCCGGTGCACGACGATCCGCTCACCGTGCTGGTAGGCGACGACCTCGCCGGGGCGGAGCCGGTCGAACTCGACCGGTTCGACCACGACGGTTCCGGCCTGCAGCGCCGGCAACATGCTGGAGCCGCTGACCGGCACCCGGGCGGTACGTCCGGCGGCCAGCGCCGCCCGGACCAGATCGGCGAAGCCGGCTCCGCTCACCGGTCACCGTCCCCGCCGCCCGGCGCCGGTTCGGGGGTGCCGAGCAGGTTGCGGGCCTGGAGCAGCGCGACGAACTCGCGGACGTCCCGGCCGATGACGTCGCGTTCCCGCTCGTCGTCGCTGCCGAACTCGTCGGCCAGCTCGCGGATCACGGTCTCGACGTCACTGCCGGCGGCGAGCCGCCGCCAGATCAGCGCGGCGCTCGCGTTGAACGTCTGGAACTCACCGTCGTCAGGGTTGTAGAGCCGGACCTCGTCCTCGTTGTCGACCCAGACGATCTCGGGGTTGATTCCGACCGTCACGCGGCACCTCCCGCTCCGGTGACCAGCAGCGGCAGCGACCGGCGGGCCCCGGCGGGCGGGGACCAGGTGCGCCAGTCGTCGTACACCGGGTGCACCGAGCCGTCCCGGACCAGTCGGGGCACGGTCATCTCGGACTCCCGTTCCAGCAGGTCGGCACCGCCGAAACCGGTGGAGCGCCAGATGTTGGTGATCATCGAGTGCCGGAGGATCCGGCAGTGGTCGCGGCTGTTCCGCTTCACCGAGCCGGACTCGGCGGCGTGGTACGCCCGGCAGCCGCCGCCGCAGGCCGCCCGGATGTAGCAGCGCCGGCAGTCGGCGAGGTTCTCGCCCTCGAAGACGTTGTTCGCCCGCAGGTCGGCCAGGACGGGTGAGGCGAAGACCTCGCGCAGCGGCTGGGTCCGGACGTTGCCGGCCTTGTGCAGCGGGCCGGTGACCAGCTTGCAGGGGTAGACGTCGCCGAGCGAGTTGATGTAGATCTCGGTGCCACCGAGCCCGCAGTTGGCCCGGATCGAGCAGGGCTTGACCGCCTTCGGGCCCTCGGTGAGGATCTTCCGGGCCACCGGGTTCGTCCAGGTGAAACGCTGCACCGCGAGGTGGTGCTCCCAGCCGAAGTGGACGCCGTCGGAGGCGCCCCGGCCGATCCCGGTGTGGTTCATCATCCGGACCTTGCTGAACTCGATCCCGTCCAGGAACGACATCAGGTCGTCCAGCCCGGACAGGTTCTCCGGCGACACCACGTGGTTGATCGCCGGTTTGACACCGGCGGCGTTGAGCAGGGTCAGCCCGCGTACGGTCTGCGCGAAGGTGCCCTCGCCCCGGGTCTTCTCGTGCGTCTCGGCGGTGCCGCCGTCCAGGCTGACGGTGACGCTGGCGAAGGTGTCGGCGATCCGCCGGGCGGTGGCGGCGTCGCGGATCCGGGTCCCATTGGTGATCATGTTGACCCGCAGGCCACGGCTGCGGGCGTGGTCGGCCACGGCGAAGAAGTCGCGGCGCAGCATCGGCTCGCCGCCGGTCAGGATGAGCAGCTCCGCACCCATGTCCGCGATCTGGTCCACCAGGTCGAGGGACTCCGCCGGCTCCAGTTCGCCGGGGAGCTTGCGGGTGGAGGATGCGTAGCAGTACGGGCAACGCAGGTTACAGCCGTCGGTGATGGCGTAGTAGACCATCTTCAGCGCGGGTTCGGCCGGCCGGACCCGGGGCTGCTGGCCCGGCAGGTAGACCAGCCAGTTCAGCACCAGGGTGGCGAGCACCCGTTCGAGTTCGGTCCGCCCGCCCGGCTCGGTCGCCGCCGCGGTCGGTCCGGTGGCCCAGGCCGGCGGCGGGGCATCACCGGCGAGCGCCCGCAGCAACCCGAGTTCGTCCTCGGTGAGCACCGCCCAGGCGGCCAGGCCGGGATTCTCCACCAGATACCGGTCCCGGCACTGGAAATAGACGAGGTCGTCCGGGACGACCAGCGAGTTCCACATCGTCGACAGCCGCATGACCACTCCCTTCCCCGCCGGGGGAGCCGCCGTCGGGCGGCTCCCCCGGTCAACCGTCGGACGTGGCTACTGGGCCTGGCCGGAGCCGGCGCCGGCCAGCGCGCCACAGGCGCACGCGCAGCCGAGCTGGGCGGCGAAGTCGGCGGACTGGATGGCGGGCTTCACCCATTTGGTCATTGCGGTGTCCCCTCTTCCTGGCGAGATCCCGGGCGGCGGGGTCTGGCCCCACACGGTGAACCCGGGCCCCCGTGATCATCACTGACTGTGATCGACGTCTGCCAGAGAGCAAAAGTGTCGTCTTGACAGCCGGTCGACCCGGACCTAACGTCCGGTTTCTCCCGCCACCCGTCCCACGTTCCGGGTCCCCTCCCCGGCGGAAGGTAGGTGCCGTCTCCCGTGCCCGTGATCTCGGTCTCCGTGGTCGACGACGACCGGATGCTGCTGGACGGCATGGCCGCCTGGCTCGGCTCAGTACCCGACCTGCGGCTGCTCGGCACGGCTGCCACCGTCGACCAGCTCCTCGACACCGAGCCCGGCCGGGCCGACGTCGTCGTCCTCGACCTGCTGCTGGCGGACGGGTCGGCGCCGGTCGAGAACGTACGCCGACTCGTCGCCACCGGCCGCCCGGTGCTGGTGGTCAGCGTGGTACCGCACGTGGTGCACGGCGTGGACGTGATCCGGGCCGGCGCGTCGGGCTACCTCACCAAGGACCACGACCTGCCGAGCCTCGCCGAGGCGATCCGGACCGTCGCCCGGGGCGACGTCGCACACTCCCCCGAGCTGGCCTTCGCCTGGTCCTGTGACGAGCGGCCGGACCGGCCAAGGCTGGCACCCCGGGAACGGGCGGTGCTGGTCGCGTACGCCTCCGGGATGACGCTGACGGCCGCGGCCCGCAAGGTCGGGATCCAGCCGGCGACCGCCCGGCAGTACCTGGACCGGGTCAAGGCGAAATACTGCGAGGCGGGTCGGCCGACGTACACGAAACTCGACCTCGCCGACCGGGTCCGCGAGGACGGGCTGCACCGCTACCCGTCGGCGGCCGCCGGGGGTGGCACCGACCAGAGCAGCTCGACGCTGGTGCCATGACCGGGCTCGGAGAAGAGCCGCACCTCCCCGCCGATCTCGGCCATCCGGTCGACGATGGAGCGGCGCAGCCCGAACCCCGCACCGGTGGCGGTGGTGTCGAACCCGACCCCACGGTCGACGACCCGTACCCCGAGCACCTCGTCGTGCCAGTCCACCGTGAGCCACGCCTCGCCGGTCCCGGCGTGCCGGGCCACGTTGTTCAACGCCTCCCGGGCGGCGTCACAGATCGCCTGTACGACGTGTCGGGGCGGCTGCGCCGGCACGGTGCCGGAACGCAGGTGCACCCGCAGGCCGAGCGCGGTCGCGTCGGCCGCCACGTCGGCCAGGCTGGCGCCGAGCGTGCTCACCGCCGCCGTCCTGTCCTCGGTGACCAGCCCCCGGATGTAGTCGGCCTCCCGGCCGCAGCGCCGCCGCACGTCGTCGGCGCGATGGTCCAGCCCGCCCCGGGCGATCGCGGTCAGCGTCGCCAGCGCGGTGTCGTGCAGCCGGCGGTGGTGGTGCAGGCGTTCGGCGTACCGGGCCGACACGGCCGCCGCCGTCGTCTCGGCGGCGAGCCGGCGCTGGGTCGCCTCGTCGACCGCGCTGGCCTGTGCGCAGAGGTAACGGCGCATGAAGTGCAGCAGCAGCGCGAACCACAGGCTGGAGTTGACGTGGTTGACGAAGCCCGACTCCCAGGGCGGTAGCCCACCGATCTGCACCGACGCGGCGGCGACCGCGGTCAGCACCAGCAGCGCCAGCCCGACGAGCAGCGCCCGCAGGCTCAGCACCGCGCCGACCAGCGCCGCCGAGCCGAGGGCGAACTTGCTGGCCCAGTTCGCCGCCGACAGCTCGTAGCCGGGCAGGATGTTGACGTTGACCACCACCAGCAGCCCGCAGGTGATCGCCACGTCCACCGCGACGTGCCCGTAGCTGAACCAGCCCCGCCGCCACACGGCCGCGGCGAGGAGGACGTTCCAGAGCACCACGGCGAGCAGCAGCGCCGTGTTCAGCGCCGGGCTGTGGTAGCGGCCGGCTCCGCTGGTCATCCCGGCCAGCGCCGGCACGACGTAGCTCGCCCGCTGTCCGAAGAGCAGCACCGCGAGAAAACGCAGCGCCCGTTCCCGGCCGGGCATCGCGACCATCAGCCGGGCGTCCACCCAGCCCAGTCGCGCCTCGGCGAGGAACCGGCTGATCCGCCGGGGCGGTCGCCCGACCCGGGCGACACGGTCCAGCACCGAACCCCACCCCCGTCACAGAGTCACCGGACGGCCACCCACAGCCTCGAACCGCCGACTATAGGGCAGCCGCGCCGCCCCGCAGCGGGCCGAGTTCGCGTCGACCCGCTAGGACACCACGTCCTTGCGGGTGAAGCGCCAGAAGGCCAGTCCCCAGAAGACGGTGGCGTAGCAGATCGCCGAGATGGTCCCCTTGACGAGGTCGTCGGTCTGCACCGGGGTGGAGAGCAGGCCGAGCCAGGCCGAGCTGTAGTGCGTCGGCAGGAAGTCCCGGAGCACCCCGAGCGCGGTGATCTGGTCGAGGATGCTGGAGAGGATCCAGAGCAGCACCGCGCCACCGACCGCGCCGAGCGCCGCGTCCGTGGTCACCGAGAGCAGGAACGCCAGACCGGCCACGACCAGCAGTACCACCGCCAGGTAGCCGAGGACGCCGAGCAGCCGCAGCAGCCCCTCCCCGGCCGGGATCTGTGCGGCCACCGTGCTGGACAGCGGCGCCCAGCCGTACCGCAACGTGCCGGCGAGCAGCGCGGTGCCGGCCAGCAGCAGCAGGGCCAGCAGCGAGTACCCGAGCGCGACCACCAGCTTGACCGCCAGCAGCCGGGCCCGGGGCACCGGTACGGCCAGCAGGTAGCGCAGGCTGCCCCAGCTCGCCTCGCTGGCCACCGTGTCGCCACAGAACAGCGCCACCACCACGACCAGCAGGAACGACGAGGAGACGAGCAGCGCGAAGAGGGTGAAGTTCAGCCCGCCGGTGGTGGCCAGCTCGATCAGGCTGCCGAACTCACCGCCGCCGTTGTCGTCGTCGCCGGATCCCTCGAACTGGAACGCGACCAGGATGATCAGCGGCAGCAGCACCATGAAGCCGAGCGCGAACTGGGTACGCCGCCGCGACGCCTGCCGGCGCCACTCCGCGACGATCGACAACGTGGCCCGGGGCCGGTAACCGGCGGCACCACCGGACGCGTCCGGTGGTGCCGCCGGAGTCTGCGTCGCGGCCATCAGCGGTCCCCGCTTCCCCGAGAGTTCTCGCCGACCAGGGCGAGGAAGGCGTCCTCCAGGCGGCGGCGCGGCACCACCCGGTCCACCCCGACGCCGGCCCGGACCAGTTCGGCCACCACCGCGCTGCGGGCGGTGCCGTTGGTGTCGACCACCAGTGCCCCGTTGGTCTCCGGCAGGACCCGGACACCGTCGAGCCGGTCCAGCACCGCCCGGGCGGCGTCGACGTCGGAGACGTCGAACTGGGTACTCGGCGACTCGCCGACGATCTCCTCCACCGCGCCGGCCGCCACGATCTGCCCCTTGTGTACGACCACCGCGTGCGTACAGGTCTGTTCCACCTCGGCCAGCAGGTGGCTGGAGACGAGCACCGCCCGGCCGTCGGTGGCGTACCGGCGCAGCACCCGGCGCATCTCGGCGATCTGTGGCGGGTCCAGCCCGTCGGTCGGCTCGTCCAGCACCAGCAACTCGGGCAGGCCCAGCATCGCCTGTGCGATGGCCAGCCGCTGCCGCATGCCGTGGCTGTACTTGCGGGTCCTGCGGTGGATCGAGTCGCCGAGCCCGGCGATCTCCAGCGCCTCCTCGAAGTGCGCGTCCGCCTCGGGGCGCCCGGTGGCCCGCCAGTACGCCCGGAGGTTCTCCAGGCCGGTCAGGTGCGGCAGGAAGCCCGGCCCCTCCACCAGCGCGCCGATCCGGGACAGCACCGGCGAGCCGGGCACCAGCCGGTGTCCGAAGACGTGGATCTCGCCGGTGGTCGGCTGGGTCAGCCCCATCAGTACCCGCAGGGTGGTGGTCTTGCCGGCCCCGTTCGGCCCGAGCAGCCCCACCACCTGCCCCCGGTGCACCTCGAAGTCGATCCGGGAGACCGCGACGAAGCCGTCGGCGTACTCCTTGCGCAGGTCGCGGACGACGAGCGGGATGTCGGCGTACTCGGGATGCACCGAGGTGTCGTGCCGGCGGTGCCGGCGGCGCAGCACGGCGACCAGCACGACGAGCCCGAGCACTATCGCGGCGACCAGGCCGGCGAGCGCCCAGCGCCAGACCACCGCCGGGGTGGCGATCGGCTCGCCGGGCACGGTCGGCAGCGACACCTCGGCGCCGGTCAGCGCGGCCCCGGCCGGCAGCCCGGGTACGCCTCCGGTCGCCGGCCCGGCCAGCGCCACGGTGTAGGTGACCGGCTCGGCCGGGGTGGCGTAGCCCTGGTCGGAGGTGGCGACCACGATCCGCAGCCGGTGCCCGGCCTCGATCCGGCGCACGATCGCCGGCAGGGTGACCGTGACCGGGGTGGCCGCCGCGACGTCGGTGGGCAGCCCGGTCAGCCGGACCGGCGCGACCAGGCCGTTGGGGAGCGCGGCCGGGCCGTTCGGGTCGACGTCGTAGAGCTTGACGAAGAGCACCGCCTCGCCGGTCGGGGACGCGGCCCGGATGGTGACCGTCGGCGAGCCGACCACGTCGACGGCCCGGGGAAGCGGTGCCGACTCGAACCGGGCGTGCTGGCCGGGCAGGTCTGCGGCGACCCCTTCCAGCAGCGACGAGAAGCCGCTGGCGAACGGCAGCGCGGAGATCGCCGCCGGGTTGCCGGCCGGCGGGTTGGCGATCCGCTGCGCCGGCCCGGTCACCGCGATCGACTCGCCGGCGGTGCCACCGACGCCCGGGTAGTCGGCGACGGAGAAGCCGGAGGCGACCAGGCCCCGGTCCAGGGCGTCGAAGCCGGCGATCCGGGACCAGGTGAAGCTGGCCGACGGCGCCTCGCCGGAGCCCTTGACGTAGTGCTCCAGCCACTGCGCCATCAGGAAGCGCAGCCGGTCCCGGTCGGTCTGCGGGCCCTCGCCGCCGTCGTGCCCGCCGGTGAACCAGGCGACCCGGACCGGGGTGCCGCCGGCCGCGATGCCCCGGGCGTTGGCGTCCGCCTCGGCCAGCGGGAAGAGGGTGTCGGCCGCGCCCTGGATCAGCAGGGTGGGTGCCTTGATCCGGTCGAGCACGCCGGCCGGGCTGGACCGGCGGAGCAGCTCGACCGCCGCCGGGTCGGCCCGGCCGGTGGTGGCGATCCGCAGGTACGCGGCACAGACGTCGGCGGCGAAGCGCCCGCAGGCCGGATCCGCCGGGGTACCGCCCGGAGCCGCGCCCGGTGCGGCGCCGAGCACCGGGTCCCGGTCGCCGGCCGGACCGTCGTCGTCCTCCGGTCCCGAGTCACCGGCACCCGAGTCACCGGCGCCGGGGGCGCCGCCCGGTGCGGCGCCGAGCCCGCCCGGGCCACTCCCGTTCCCGCTGCCGCCGCCGAAGAAGATTCCGGCCCAGCCCCTCTTGAAGACGCCGTCGACCGGCTCCCGCCCGGTGGACTCGGGCAGGAAGGAGCGGGCCAGATCGTTCCAGGTGATCATCGGCACGGCGGCGTCGACCCGCTGGTCCTGGGCGGCGAGCAGCAGGGCCAGGGCGCCGCCGTACGAGCCACCGACCACGCCCACCCGGGGGTCACCGGCCGCGTCCTTGCGGACCTCCGGCCGTGCGGCGAGCCAGTCGAGCAGCCGGGACGCGTCGCGTACCTCGTAGTCGGGGTGGTCCAGGTGGATCTGCCCGCCGCTGCGCCCGAATCCCCGCGCGGTGTACGTCAGCACCGCGTAGCCGAGCTCGGCCAGGTCCTCGGCGTCGGACTCGACGGACCGTTTCGTGCCGCCGAAGCCGTGTGCCAGCAGGACCGCCGGTACCGGCCGGGTCGCGCTCGCCCGGTCCGGCAGGTAGAACCTGGTGTCCAGGTCGACCGGCTGGTCGCCACCGGGTCCGGAACGGACAGTGATCATGGAGTCCGTTGTGGAGAAGGGTGGATTCTCCGGCCACACCGCCCAGCCGACCAGCGCGGCCAGCAACACCAGCGCGGTCGATCCGGCGACCATTCGGCGCCGGGTCGGCCGGGCACGGCGCAGCCGCGCCAGCAGTCGGGAAGGCATGGATCACACCGTACGGTGCCGGAGCTGAGCGTTCGCTGAGATCCGCCGTACGGCTGTCCGGCTGGCCCGTTCGGACTCCGTGAGTCATCCTCCTCGTCCCACCAACGGGTATCCGGCGCAGCAACTTCGGATCCTGTGAATTCCGATCTTTCGTGCAGCGTGCCACTAATCAATACATGCGCCTGGGCAACTATGTACGAGGAGTCACAATTTCGGTCACCCGGTGTTACCCGTACCCAAGTGACGCATAACTGACTGCTCGGCCCGGATCGAGCGGGTCCGACGTCCACTAGTTTTCCGGTCCGGTGGACGGGACCGGGCGGCATCCCCACGCCCACTACCCGGATCGACCCCTCGCGCCGATGGAGATGGACTATGACAGTTCCCGCGCAACGGTCCCGGCGCGCGCCGAACCGGACCGGTACGGCGCTGCGAGTACTGCTCGCGATCGCCCTGCTGCTGCCGGCAGGCGTGCTGTTCAGCGCGGCTTGGCGCAGCAACGACGACCGGCTCACCGTCGCCGGACGCGAGCGGCACGGGGTCGAGTACCTGCGTTCCCTGGGACACGTGACGCTGGCCCTGGTCGACGCCCAGTCCGGTGCCGTGGCGGGCCGGGCGGCGGCGGCCGCCGCGCTGCGCAGCGCGGTCGAGCAGACCAGCGGGATCGACGTCCGGTACGGTGCCGAGCTGCGTACCAGCGAACGCTGGGCGGGGCTGCGTGCCAAGATCGAGGCGCTGCCGGACCGCCCGCCGGCCGACCCGCAGGACGCGTGGACGGTCTACACCGAGACCACCGACCTGCTGCTGGCGCTCTACGCCAAGGTGCGGGAGAGTTCCGGCCTGATCCGGGATCCGGAGTCGGACTCCTACCACCTCCAGGACGCGGTCGCCGAGGAACTTCCGGAGGCCCTGGTCGCGGCCGGGCGCCTCGCCGACCGCGCGGTACTCGCGGCGGACCGCTCCGGTGGCGACCGGGCACGTGCCGCCAGCGAGCTGGCCCTGGGCCGGGCCGCCGTACTCAGCCCGGCGGCCGACCTGGTCGAGAACCTGCGCGCGGCGGTGGAGAACACCGCCAGCCGGACGCTCGGCGGCAACCTGCTCAGCCGGCTCGACGGCTACCAGCGCGCGGTGGAGGACCTGGCCGCGCTCACCCGCGACTCGGCCGCACCCAACCCGATCCAGGTCGGCGCCGCCCGCGCCTCCGCCCAGCTCGCCGGATCCGGCCTGGCCACGATCATCCTGACCGAACTCGACATCCTGCTCCGGGAACGGATCGACGGGCTGACCGGTGAGCGGCGGATCGTGGTCGGCGCGCTGGTGCTGGCCGTACTGCTGGTGCTCGCCCTCGCCGCGCTGTCGGCGCTGGGAACCAGGTTCGGCGGCCGGTCCGCTGGCGCCGGCGAGCCGACCGTGCACGGGCTGCCCCCCGCCGCCGATGCCGAAGGGCCGCCGCTGACCGGACCGCCGCCGACCGGGTCACCGCTGCCGGTCGGGCCGCCGACCAGCGGGCGGCCGCCGCTGCCGGAACGGCGGCCGCGTCGGCCCGAGCCGGCGGACGCCCCGGGCCGACGGTCCCCGCTGGCGGACTGGCAGGATCCGGTACCCGCCGGCCAGGCCGGCCAGTCGACCGCGCCGGAGCGCCAGGCGCCGTGGGGACGTCCCGATGCTCGGTAGGCTCCGGATCCGGGGCCGGCTGGCCCTGCTCGTCATCCTGCCGCTGCTCAGCACCATCGGCCTCGCCGTCCCGGTGCTGGCCGACCGGGTCTCGTCGGCTCGGCGGGCGGCCGACACCGCCGACATCGTGCGCCGGGCCGGCCAGGTCGGCACCCTCCTACAGGACCTCCAGCGGGAGCGGCTGCTCTCCGTCGGCTACCTGCTGAACGTGGTGGACCGCTCCGAACTCGTCCAGCAGGGCGCGCAGGTGGGCGACCGGATCGCCGACCTGCGGGCCGACCTCGGCGGGCAACTGACCAAGGAGATCGACGACGCCATCACCGGCGTCGGGCGCCTCGCCGACCTGCGGACCGGCGTGCTGAGCCGACGGGCCAGGCCGGACCAGGTGATCGGCGGGTTCGGGCAGGTACACACCGCGATGATCACGTCGCTGGGACTGACCCGGTACGCGGACGCGACCACACCCGAGGGTCGCCAACTGATCGCCCTGGACGCGGTGCTCCGCTCCGACGAGGGGATCAGCGCCGCCGCCTGCCTGATCGTGCTGGTCGCCGCGACGAAGGCCCCGGCCGCCGGCATCGCGTACGTCGGCACCATGGCCAGGCTCGAAGCTCACCTCGCCCGGTTCCGCAGCTTCGCCACACCGGCCCAGAACGAGCTCTACAGCCTCATCGAGCGGGCCACGGCGGCGCGGACCAGCCCGGAGTTCCTCAGTGCCGGCGCCGCCGACCCGACCGAGGCGATCGCCGGGCTGAACCTGGCGGACCTGTTTCCGGCCGCCTCCTCGCTGATCACGCTGGGCCAGTTCATCGAGAAGAAGATCGTCACCGACGTGGTCGCCGAGGTGACCGACCAGCGCCAGCGGGCCATCGCCGGGGCGTACACGGTCGGGCTGCTGGTGCTGTTGATCATTGCGTTGATGATGCTGCTCAGCCTGGCGGTGGCGCGTACCGTCGCCCGGCCGCTGACCCGGCTGACCGTCTCCGCCGACCGGATGGCTCGGGCCGCCGAGGAGGAACTGACCCGGATCGTCGACGACGAGTCCGAGTCGTACCAGCCGATCCGGCTCGACCCGGTGGACGTGGACGGCCGCGACGAGATCGGTGACCTGGCCCGGGCCTTCGAGCGGGTGCAGGCCACCGCCGCCCGGCTGGTGGAGCGGCAGGCCGCCAGCCGGCGGAACGTGGCCCAGATGTTCGGGCACGTCGGGCGGCGTACCCAGAACCTGGTCGGCCGGCAGATCGCCCTGATCGACCGGCTGGAACATCAGGAGACGGACCCGGGCCGGCTCCAGCACCTCTACCGGCTCGACCACGTCTCCAGCCGGCTGCGCCGCAACGCGAGCAGCCTGGTGGTGCTCTCCGGCGGTGCCGGCGGGGACGGGCACGTCGCCCCGCTGCCGCTGGGTGACGTGGTCCGGCTGGCGCTCGGCGAGATCGAGGACTTCACCCGGGTCGACGTGCAGGTCCGGCTCGACGTCGGGGTGGCACCCGGAGTGATCGGCGACCTGGTGCTGACGCTGGCCGAGCTGATGGAGAACGCCACCGCCTTCTCCCCGCCGCACACCCGGGTCACCGTCCTCGCCGAGGTCATCCCGGGCGGGGTACGCCTCAACCTGGTCGACCACGGCATCGGGATGACCCCGGAGCGGCTGGCCGAGGAGAACGCCCGGCTGACCCGGCGAGAGCGGCTGGACCTGGTCCCGACCGAGGTGCTCGGATTGTTCGTGGTGGGCCGGCTGGCCCGCCGGCACGGCTGGCGGGTCACCCTCTCGGCGACGACCCCCGGCGGTGGGGTCACGGTCGGGGTGGAGATCGACGACCGACTGCTGGTCACCCGTCACCCGGAACCCGAGGTGCCGACGCCCCGGGCGAGCGCGTCGACACCGCTGCCGGTCCGGCCGGTGCGGGTCACCGAGAGCGGTCCGCCGGTCGGCCGGGCCACCGCCCCGACCGCCACGCCGGCACCGGTCGGGATCGCCATGCCGACCACGGCCGGGACCGGCACGCCGGCACCGGCCACGGCTCGGACTCCCGAGCCGGCACCCGTAAGCCCGGAACCGGCGCCCGCGATGCCCAAGCCGGTGGTCCCGGAACCGGTGCCCGCGATGGCCGAGCCGGTGGTACCGGAACCGGTGCCCGCGATGGCCGAGCCGGGGCCGGCGTTCCGGCTGCCCGAACTGATGCCGGTGGCGGCGCCGGCCGGACCGGTCTTCGACGAGGAGTTGATCAAACGCGCCACCCGGTCGCTCAGCTCCGGCCAGCCCTGGAACGCCTTCCTGACCCGCCCGGTGGCCACCGCCCGGCCCGGCACCACCGGAAGCGGAGCGGACCCGGCGGTACGACTGGCCGGCACCGCCCCGGCCGATCCGCCCGGCCGCCCGGACGCGGAAGGAGGTACGGCGTCCTCCGGTGCGCCGACGACGCCTTCCGTCGACAGCAGCCCGGGACCCGCCTCGCCCGGCCCCGGCACCGGGCTGCGCCAGCGGGTCCCGGGCGCCCAACTTCCGAACACCAGCAGCAGGGCCCGCCCCGAACCGACCCCGGCGGACCCGTCCGTCGTCCGGGCGCTGATCGAAGAGTTCGAAGCCGGGGTACGCCGGGCGCAGCGCGAGCAGCAGTCCAGGCAGGTCGGCCGGAACCAGCCGCGCGAGCAGCGGTCCGGGGCAGCCGGCCGGACCCAGTCCCCGGAGCGGA
This sequence comes from Plantactinospora sp. B6F1, assembly GCF_040120695.1. Lineage (NCBI taxonomy): Bacteria > Bacillati > Actinomycetota > Actinomycetes > Micromonosporales > Micromonosporaceae > Plantactinospora > Plantactinospora sp. B6F1. The sequence continues at coordinate 88,974 of NZ_JBEEAC010000009.1, forward strand.
CCGGCGCGGGCCCGGAGGGCGGTAGCGTCAGGGCCGCCGGAGGGTCGGCATCCCGAACCAACGGCACCGCGGCGGCAACCCCCGCCGCCACGGGCGCTCCACCGCCGCGACTCAACCGGCGGGTCCCCGGAGCCAATCTGAGCGTCCCGCCGCCGACCACCCCGCTCGGCCAGCCACCGTCCATCGCCATCGCCGCACCGGGCGACCCCGACCAGGTACGTGAGCTGATGATGCAGTTCGAGTCCGGTGTCGCCCGCGCGCTGAGCGAAGTCCGAACAGAAGACCGCCACGAAGAGGGAACCCCACGATGAGCACTCCCTTCATCCGTACCGAGCAGGACCAGCAGGGCGCGGGCACCGGCGAACTGAGCCAGGAGGCGCGTACCTTCAACTGGTTGCTGGACTCGTTCACGTCCGGCACGGCCGGCGTACAGGAGGCGATCGCGGTCTCCTCGGACGGACTGCTGATGGCCATGTCGTCGATCAAGGACCGGTCGAACGCGGAACGACTGGCCGCGGTGGTCTCCGGGATGACCAGCCTGGCCAGCGGCGCCGCGAACTGGTACACGCTGGGCGCGCTCAACCGGGTGGTGGTGGACATGACCGACGGTTACCTGCTGGTCAGCGCGATCAGCAGCGGCTCGGTCCTCGGGGTGGTCGCCGACCGGTCGGCCAACCTCGGCACCGTCGCCTACGAGATGACCCTGTTCGCCGGTCGGGCCGGAGGCGCGCTCACCCCTCGGCTGATCGTCGAACTGAAGAACTCCGTCCAGTCATGACCACGGGTGCCGTGGTGGGCGGCGGCCCGCCGCGCCGTACCCCTCGGAAGGCCCTCGGGCGGAGTGAGGAACCGGCATGACCGAGCGGAGCGAGGTGCCGGAGCCGGACGCCGAGCCGGAGCCGGACGTACTGCCTGCGGTCCGGATCCGTCCCTATCTCCAGGCCGTACTGCCGGAGGACGCGGCCGAGCCGGAGGCCGACACCGGGGAGTTGCCGACCGTGCCGCCGGTGCCGCTCGGGCTGCGCCCGTTCGTGCTGACCTCCGGGCGGGTCTGCGGGGCCGACCCGGCGATCGGGCTGGAGACCCAGGTGACGGCCAGGATCGACGCTTCGTCCTGGACCAACCCGGTCGACCGGCTCTCCTCGGAACTCCAGGAAATCGTCGCGCTGTGCGCCGAGCCGATGTCCGTGGCGGAGATCTCCGCGCGGCTCCGGATGCATCTCGGCGTCACCAAGATCCTGGTCGGTGACCTGCGGGCCGCCGGCCACCTCGACGTGCACGTCTGTCCCGTCGAGGATGCCCACGACCCCGACCTCATTATGCGAGTGATCGATGGACTTCGTGCGATCTCCTGACTGGCCCGCCTCGCCGACCGGCCCCCTGGCGAACAGCGCACCCGGCCGCTACGGAAGCCCGGCCGGACACGGTGTCGGGGGCGGTCGAACGCTTCCCGCCGGGTACGCCCCGCCCGCCCGGCCCGTGCCGCCCCGGCATGCCCGGGAGACCGGCACCGACCCGGCCGGGGCGCACCGGCCCGAACAGCGGCGCGGCGCCGCACCGCCGATCCCGGTGAAGATCCTGATCGCCGGCGGTTTCGGGGTCGGCAAGACCACCACGGTCGGCGCCATCTCGGAGATCGCGCCGCTGACCACCGAGGCAGAGATGACCACCGCCGGGATCGGCGTCGACGACCCGGGAATCCGCTCCGAGAAGACCACCACGACGGTGGCGATGGACTTCGGCTGCGTCACCATCGACCGCAGTCTCAAGCTCTACCTCTTCGGCACGCCCGGGCAGTCCCGGTTCGGCTTCATGTGGGACGACCTGGCCCGGGGTGCGCTCGGTGCGCTGGTGGTGGTGGACTCCTCCCGGCTCGACGACTGCTATCCCGCGATCGACTACTTCGAGCGGGCCCGTCTACCCTTCGTCGTCGCGGTGAACGCGTTCGACGGCCAGATCGCACACGACCTGACGGCGATCCGCTGGGCGCTGGCGATCGGGGAACACGTGCCATTGGTCCAGTTTGACGCCCGAGATCGACTTTCGGTACGCGATGCCTTACTGATCGTGCTGGATCGGGCTCTGGATCGAGCGATCCGGGAGCGGGAGACTTAGCCCGCGACGGGTCGGCCGCCACGGGTCGGCGGTTGGCCGGGAAGGGTGACACGATGAGGGGCGAACTGGACGACGCACTGGCACGGATGGAGCGCCGGGAGGCGCTGCAACGACGGCGGGCCCAGGAGGCGGCGGCCCGGGCCGGGTCACCGGTCGAGGAGGTGACCGACGCGGTCCAGCGGGTCGTCGCGCAGCATCCGAACGTGGCGGTCACGATGTGGGTCGCCGACGGGCCGAAGATCTCGGCGATGCACGTGGCCTGGTCGGACGGGGTGGTCACCGTACGCCCCGCCGCCGAGCCGGCGTTGCCGACCGCCGGAGAGCCACCGCGCTCCTGGCCGATGTCGGTGCGGACGGTGCCGAACTGGGCCGATCCGGAGGATCCACCGGCGCCGGACGCCGCCGCCCGGCTCGCCGACCTGATCCGCCGGGACCCGTCCCTGCTCGGCCCCGACGACCACGGCTGACTCCCGCGGGCGGACATCCTCCGGGTTTCGGCGAATCTGCCGCCCGTCTCCCGGTCGGTCCCGTCCTCGGCGGACGATGGAGTCAGACATTCTGCATTGGTAGATGTGTATGTGATCGATACCATCCTCGCCATGCGTGCTCGCCGCGTCACCGCCGTCTCCGTCCTCGCCGCGCTGCTGAGCCTGCTTGCCGTCGGCGTCGCCCGGGCCGACGACCCGCCGAGGCTGACCACCCCCGGCGTCCCGGTCGTGCTGGCCAACGAGCCGCACGCCCTCACCCTGACCTGGGCGCCCGCGACCTGGGCCAGCGAGCCGGCCGGCGAGGACCCGATCGGCTACGAGGTGCGGGTGCTGATCGGCACGAACGTCTACCGCAGCCTCGGCCGCACCGGCACCACCACGTTCACGGTGACCGACCTGGCGCCCGGCACCGAGTACCGGATCGCCATCGGCGCCTACGCGACCAACGCCTACTCCGACAACTCACCCGAGATCACCATCCGCACCGCGTACGGCCGGGCGAAGGTCAGTTACCTGAACCTGGACTGGGCCCCGACGAACAACCAGATCCACTACGCCCTCCAGATCGTCAACACCGGCAACGAGCCGCTCGACCTCAACTACGTCCGGGTGCGCTACCACCTGACCTTCGAGGGCGGCAACACCGACCTGGTGGGCAGGTGCGACTGGGCGGCGCTCGGCTGCGACCGGATCCGGCACACCCTGCAGTACTTCCCGCCGCCCGGGCCACCACCGCCGCCGCCCGGTGGGCCGAGCGGCGCGCCGACGCCGACCCCGACCGTGTTCCCGCCGCCGGGTACCCCGATTCCCGGTTGGGTGGAGCTGACCATCCCCGGCGCGGTGCTCGCCCCCGGCGCCTCGTCCGGCCCGATCTACCTGCGCTTCCACCGGCAGAGCTGGGGTGCCATCGACGAGCGCGACGACCGGAGCTGGCGGACCGCCACCGGCGCATGGATCGAGAACGGCCGAATCACCCTCGACGTCGACGGGGTACGCGAGTTCGGCGACACGTCCTCCTGAACGGCGCGGACGCCAGGTGGATTCCGGTCCGGCTCGCTCCCGGCCGGTACTCTCGGCCGGTGACTGGTCCGGATCTCACGCTCACCGCCAGCCTGCGGCCGGCCGCGCTGGACGCCCGCCGGGGCATCGTCCGGCTACATCCGGAGGTACTCACCGCGCTGGACCTGCACCCCGGCGCCCCGGTACGCCTCACCGGGCGCCGGACCACCGCCGGGATCGTGGCCCGGGCGGAGCCGTCGGCGAGCCGCGCCCTGCTCTACGCCGACGACCTGGTCCTCGGGAACCTCGGGGTACGCGACGGCAGCCAGGTCACCGTCACGCCGATCGCGGTGGTGGCGGCCCGCCGGGTGGTGCTGACCGGCCCGCCGGAGATCGTCGCCGTCGTCTCGCCGGAGATGCTCCGCCTCGCGCTGCTCGGCAAGATGGTCACCGCCGGCGACGACGTCTCCCTGCTGCCCCAGGACGTGCTCCCGGACGCCGCGGTGCGGACCCTGGTCGAGGCGGCCCGGCGCAGCCTGGCGAACACCGTCGGCTACGCCTGGACCAGCACCCTGTTGACGGTCGCCTCGGCGGAGTCCGCGGACGGGTCGGCCACCGGCGACGGCGGGCCGGACTCGGTGCTGGTGACCATGGACAGTGTGGTCGGCTGGCGGGACGGCCACGCCACGCACGGCACGACCACGGCCGAGCCGCATGCGGTCACCGGCGGCCGGAGTCCGCGGGCGGCGACCGGGCCGGCGCCCGATCCGGCGCCGGGCCTGGACGAGCTGCCCGGGCTGCGGGCCCAGGCGGAGGAGTTGACCGAACTCCTGGACCTCGGCTTCCACCACCACGAGGTGCTGGGTCGGCTGGGCACGACGGTCTCGCTCGGCGTACTGCTGACCGGCCCGGCCGGGTCCGGCAAGTCGGCGCTGGTCCGGGCGGTCTCCCGGAAGGTGGGCGCCCGGTTCGCCGCGATCTGGGCGCCCGAGGTCGCCGCGCTGACCAACGACGCCGCCGCCCGGCGGCTGCGCGAGGCCGTCGCCTCGGTCCGGGGCACGCCCCCCGCGGTGCTGCTGGTCTCCGACGTCGAGGCGCTGGCGTCGCGCGACACACCCGGACCGGTGGGTACGGTCTTCCGGCAACTGCTCGCCGAGACGGTACGCGCCGGTGCCGCCGTGGTCTGCACGACCAGCCGGCCGGAGTCGGTGGATCCCGCCCTGCGCTCCCCCGACCTGCTCTCGCTGGAGATCGCGATTCCGCTGCCGGACGCGGCGCTGCGCCGGGAGCAGTTGACGGTGCTGACCCGGGGCATGCCGCTGGCCGAGGACGTCCGGCTGGACGAGGTGGCCGCCCGTACGCCCGGGTTCGTCGCCGCCGACCTGGCCGCGCTGACCCGAGAGGCCGGGGTACGCGCCGCGCTGCGCCAGAAGGAGGCGGACGCCCCGACGGTGGCGATGGCGGACTTCTCCGCGGCGCTGGAGGTGGTCCGACCGACCTCGATGGCCGAGTCCTCGGTGCTGGAGCTGGCCAATGTGACCCTGGACGACGTCGGCGACATGGCCGAGGTCAAGGAGGTGCTGACCGAGTCGGTGCTCTGGCCGCTGAACTATCCGGACACCTTCGCCCGGCTCGGCGTGCAGCCGCCGCGCGGCGTACTGCTCTACGGCCCGCCGGGCTGCGGCAAGACATTCCTGGTCAGCGCGCTTGCCGGTACCGGGCGGGCGAACGTGCTCTCGGTGAAGGGCGCGGAGCTGCTCTCGAAGTGGGTGGGTGAGAGCGAACGGGCGGTCCGGGAGCTGTTCCGCCGGGCCCGGGAGGCGGCGCCGACCCTGGTCTTCCTGGACGAGGTCGACGCGCTGGCCCCGCTACGCGGCCAGGCCACCGACGGCGGCACCACCGACCGGGTGGTGGCGGCGCTGCTCACCGAGTTGGACGGGGTGGAGCCGCTGCGCAACGTGGTGGTGGTCGGCGCGACGAACCGGCCGGACCTGGTGGACCCGGCACTGCTGCGGCCGGGCCGGCTGGAACGGCTGGTCTATGTGCCGCCGCCGGACGCCGCCGCGCGGGCCGAGATCCTGCGGGCGGCGGCCCGGTCGGTGCCGCTGGCCGACGAGGTGGAGTTGGCGTCGCTGGCCGAGGAGTTGGACGGCTTCTCCGCAGCGGACTGTGCGGCGCTGGTCCGGGAGGCGGCGCTGGCCGCGATGCGGGAGTCGCTGGAGGCGAGCACGGTGCACGCCGGGCACGTGGCGGCGGCCCGGGCCCGGGTCCGGCCGTCGCTGGATCCGGGCCAGGTCGCCTGGCTGGCCGCGTACGCCGCGCAGCGGTGAGCAGGGGGCCGGCCCGGTGGTACGCACCGGCCGGCCGCCGAACGCCGTCAGGACTCGAACGCCGTCAGGACTCGAACGTCCGCAGCCAGTCGGCGACCGGGCGTACACAGCCGTTCGACGCCTGCTCGTCGGGGCAGTAGCCGTTGTTCCAGGACCAGAGCCACAGCACACCGAGCAGGATCACGAAGAAGGCGTGCATCCGGGCCGCGCGGGCGAAGGCCGGTGCGGCCAGTCCGGACAGCCGGGTCAGCCCGATCGCCAACTCCCCCACCAGGTCGCCGTAGCCGTAGGCCGCTCCCGGGGGCGAGCCGCCGGTACGTCGGTAGAGGTAGGAGACCAGCAGGTCCGGCAGGAGCAGAACGGCGCCGACCGCGACGGTCAGGACACCGAGCGCGCGTCCGACGAGCCGTCCCAGCCAGGGCAGTACCCGGCGCACCAGCAGTAGCAGGCCGCCGATCACCAGCACGACGAGCAGGGGGAGCCAGAGCACTCCGCGGGCCGCTCCGGGAAGTACCGGAACGTCCCGGATCCATCCCGCCAGCCCGTCGAGGGCGCCCATCGGAAACCCTCGGGACCCGCTCACGGTTCCTCCCCGTCGCCGCTCGCCGGCGGCGCGGCCCCGTCGTTCCGCTCCGGCGCGCTGGACAGCTCGCCGGCGATCCGGTTCGACATCGACTGGCCGCCGCCCTGCGAAATCATCCCCTTGAAGCGTTCGACCACCGCCTGCACGGCGCTGTCCATCTCACCGAGCCGGATCTGGTCCCCGTCCATGATCACCTTGAGTGCCTCCACGGCCAGCTTCTGATCCTGGTCATAGAGCGACATCATGAATTTGGCGGCCTCGGTCGCCTTCGTCGGATCCTGGGCCACGATGCTGCCGGCGAGCGCCGCGCCGCCACCGGAGAGCAGCCGCTCGTGGAACGCCGCCCGCTCCTGGTGCCGGGCCAGTTCGGCGTCCTGGTTCAGCTTGGTCAGGACGATACGGTCCGTCTCGGTACGCATCGCGAGCTGCTGCCGCAATGTCTGGATCTCCAGATCCTTGGCAAGCTGCCCCTGCTCGGCGTTGATGGTCAGCTCGACGCGCAGGTCGGTGATGCGCAACCCGTTCGCGAGGTCGGTCGGTGCCTCCGCCAACATCGACCTGATCGCCCGTTCGGCCGCCTCGGGCTGCATGGCGGTGAACTTGCGGGTGACGGCGCGCAGCGGATCCATCAGGTACCGCCGGCAGTCGGCGATCGGGTCTGAGACCTGCTCGCGGACCACACTCACCGGATCGGAGACGGCGAACGAGAACCGCACCGCCGCGTCGAAGAAGAGCGTGTCACCGGCGCACGGAAGCGTGCAGGTGAAGTACGCCGGCTGTGGCGACGTGTAGATCACGTAGACCGCTCGCGGCCCGCGCCACCACACGTCCCCGGTGGTGTAGGGATGGGCCGGCGCCACCAGTTGACCGCTGGACATCTGGAACACGAGCCGGGTACCCGGCTCGGCGATCGGCCGCCGTTGGAACGGCAGACGGCGGAGTTCCTTTCGTTCGAGGACGGGGCCACGAATCACCACACACCAACCCTTCGGCTCAGTAGGTTCAGCAATCTGGCCGCCAGGTCCGGCGCCAACGGCTGGGGATCGCGCCACCGGTTGGCGTGCGCGGTCAGCAGTCGCCGCTGCCGGTCGGTGCCCGCGGCCTCCATCAGCAGGCCCACCAGGACTGGACGAAGCACCGGGGCTTCCTCGGCCGCCTGGGCCCACCTGCGCAGTACGTTGTGAACGGCAGTGTCGACACCGGGGGCGACCAGAGCCCGCCCCCAGAGCCGGGCGACGATCCGGCCCGCCTCGGACCAGCCCTCGGCCAGCGGGACGGCATCGTCCGAAGATGTCACCGGTTGCCCACCGTCGCTGGCCAGCCAGAGCAGGGTCGGCCAGGCCACGTCGCCGTCCGGGGTCCTCTGGTTGGTCCAGAGCGTGGCCGCGACCTCGAGAAACCCCACCACACCCGCGTAGAGGCGGCCCGAGCGACGCTCCACCGACCACGCGTCGAGCAGCCGGAGCAGTTCGGTCTGCCGGTCGAGCGTCGCCTCGGCCATCAGCTCCGCGATGCTGTCCCCGATGGCGAGCTGGACGGCCGTCTCGGCGCCCTCCGCCAACTCGGCGAGATGCTCGTCGGGGCCGCCGTCGAGTACGGCGCCGACGCTCGCGCCCAGCGCCCGGGCTGCCGTCAGCCGCAGCGCGAGACTGTCCCGGTCCGCCCAGTCCAGGACGAGCCGGATGACCCGGCTGGCCGTCGCCGGCTCCCGGGCCGGCAACGCGAGGGCGGCAACCGCCCATTCCCGCTCGTTCCCCCGGCCGCTGCCGGCCCACGGCGTCACGATGTCCCGGCGGATGGTGTCGAAGGCGAACTGGCTCAGGTAGCCGATCGCGGTCGCCGCGCGGATCCCGACCGCGCCCTCCACGTCGTCGGCGATGCTCCTCAGCCAGTCCAGCAACAGCCTCCGGTCGTAGTAGTGCTCGTGCCAGAGGTGGTGGAGCAGCCGGCGCGGGTAGCTCGGGTCGACGAACGAGACGACCTCCAGCTCCGCCCAGCCGTACCGGGTGCGCCGTACCTCGTCGCCGATCCGGGCCCGGGCCGTCTGGAGCCGGCTGCGCCGGGTCTGCCGCGACCGTGGCGGTGCCGGTCCGTTGCCGGCCTCGTCCTCCCGCCACGCCTGTTCGAGCAGCGTGGCGGCCCGGGAGACCGCGTCGAAGGACATCCGGTCCAGTACGGCGATCGCGACGACCAGCGCACGCTCGTCGAACGTGGCGAGTTCGTCGTACCAGTCCTCGACGTCCCGGCGGGAACGGTCCTCGAACCGCGCCATGGCCTCCGCCACCGTGCCCGTACCGCCGGCCGCCTCCGCGAGGTCCTTCGCCAGTTCCACGAGCTGCGGCGCGTCGAACGACTCCGGCGCGATGTCGGCCAGCCGGGTACCGACATGCTCCTCCGCCAGCAACCGCTCTGCCTCGTTGTCCGAGCCAAGCAGCTCCGCCAGGTGGCTGGTGACCAGCTCCAGTGCCGCAGGCGGTGCGGCGATCTTCCGGGCCAGCCGGTCGACCGCGTGGTCAGGGGTGCGCGCCGAGTCGTCGACGATCACCACGAGCTTGCCGCGGCGCCGGGTCAGCCGCTCCTCCAGCATCGGCAGTTCGCGGGCATGTAGGGTGCCGAGCTGGTGCGTGGTCAGTCGTTCGATGACGAAGCCGCACCCCTCGGGCAGGTCCTCGATCGGCAGCGCGGAGAGCGCGTCGGCGAACCGCAGCTCGTGCACGGTCTCCATGTCGGAGAGCAGCCGGACGGCAGTCGTGGTGCTGCCCCAGCGCCGCCGCGCCCTGATCAGCAGTACCGGGCTGCTGTCCAGGGCGTCAGCGAGGTCGTCGAACCCGTCCGGCAGGACGTACACCCGGGCGGTGCCGGCGACGAAGCCGGCGGTGAAGGTGCTGAGTACGGCCCTGGACCGGTCCGCGCCGGACCGGCTGTCCCCGCCGGTGACCGGGCCGCTGAAGGTGTGCCCGTCGCCGACCACGATGACGCCGGAGGAGCGGCTTCCGAAGGAGTTGAGCGCCGCCGCCAGAGTTTTCCGGATCTCCTGCTGCTGCCAGGTCCGCTCCTCGTCGCCAGCCCCGTCGCCCGGCGACCGCGCGGCCGACCTGGCACCGCCGAGGCTCGCGGCGAACCCGTCGGCCGTGTCGCCGGAGGACCTCGCGTCCGGTCCGGATCCGTCGGCCGGGCCGGCGGCGGGAGGGCCGGGCGACGGACTGTCCCGGGCCGGCGCCCCGGACGCCTTGCCGGAGACGTCCGGGGCGGTCTGTGGAGGTCTCGCGAAACGGTCGGCCTTCTCAGGCATGGCTGTCACCGCCGGTGATCGGGCCGTTGAAGACCTGACCGTCGCCGGTGATGCGTACGGCGCTGTACCGGCCACCGGGCGGTGGCGCCGGAACGCCCTGGCTCGTCTCCGGGGTGGCGACGGATGCGGGGGCGGATCCGTTTCCCGAGCCCGAACCGGCGCGCGGCACGATCCTGGCCAGTTCGTCGACCAGTCGTTGGAGGTCGACCAGCAGGTTGCGGGTGTGCAACGGCAGGAACTGCCGGCGGGCCAGCCGCCTGATATCGGCGGGCAGTTCCTCCTCGGTCGGCATCCGCCCCCCGTCCAGCAGCACGGGGATGACCCGGATGTCCCGCTTGAGCGCCCGTCGGATCTCCCGGCGAACGTAGTCCTTCGGATCGTCGATCCGGCGATTGCCGGAGTCGTCGGTCAGTTGGAGCCAGCGGGGACCGATAAGCGCGAGCAACACGACGCTGCGCTTCAGGTGGTACCAGATCTCGGGCGGAAAGTCGAGGCCCGGTTCGAGCGAACGAGAATCCCGGAAGACGCGATCGTCACCGAATTCCCTCCGCAGCCGCTCGTCGATCACTGGTGCAGCGAATGTCTCATCACCGGTTCGATAGTTGATGAAAATCCCGGTCATCGGGTCGCCTTCCGGCCGAAGCGGTCGGGTACGTCGTGCCTATTGCCGAGGGATGAATTGCGACTGCGCGCCGTCATGCACGATTAGCGGACCGGCGCCTTCCGCCACAGTTCAGACTGTCAGTGCGGCAAGGGACTGGCAATATGTTGTCCTCGCCCATGCGGTCGGACAACAGCAAACGAGCGGTAGTCGGCGTGGCCGGGACGGGCCGCCCACAAACTGGTCGGCCAGTGGGCACCAATTCCGACGTATTACAGCAGGTAGTCTGAAGGTGGCTTACTGTCGCTACGAAGGACGTCCAAGAGAAGCGGCATGACCTCCCGGACCACCTTTTCGGTACGCCAGCGACGCAACGTTCGGCTGAGGTGCCGCAGGTCGTGCCGCACTGTCGCCGAGTCGACAGTCGACGCCTGGTCGAGCACCGATCGGACGACCTCGCAGGCCCGCTCCAACTCCCCGCTGCTGGCGAGCGCGAGCGCGAGGCGGGCGCCGTACCGGGAGCGGGTCCGGTGCATGGTGGCGGGCAGCCGGTCGAGTTCGGCGCCGAGGATTTCGGCGGACTCCGCCGGTCGGCCGAGGTCGAACAGGCACCACCCGGTCGCGAAGGCGACCGGGTCCCGCATGGTGATACTGCCCAGCACCGGTTCGGCACTCGTCTCGCCCGTGGCGTCGGTCACCAGCGTCACCGCCCGGTCGAGCGCCCGGCGACAGGCCCGCTCGTCACCGGCCAGGGCGTACCCCTGCGCAGCACGCTGGGCGGCGAAAGCCGCGACCCGACTGCTGGACGCCCGCTGCTCCGCCTGCTCGGCGAGCGCCACCACCGAGCGGGAGTCGTCCCGGTAGAGCGCCAGTTCCGCCCGGCGGACCAGGGCGTAGGCGGGTAGTTCGTGGTCTCCACCGGTCACGGCGAGTTCCACGGCGCGCTGGGTCCACCACCACGACGCAGCTTCGTCGCCCTGCTCCTGCGCCATCCAGCCGGTGTACTCCGCGAATCTGGCCGCCAGGCGCAACGTGGACGTCCGGGTCTCGCCCCGGGCTTCGGCGGCGAGCGTACGAACGCTGTTGGTGGCCCCGACCAACATATGGATCATGGTCGACGGATCCACCCCCTGGCCGAGCAGGCGCATCTGGTCGAGCCAGCTACGGAAGGTCGGCAGGGCGAACTCCGCCGCCTCCGGTCGCCCCCCTGTCGGGATAATTGCCCAACTCATCATCGAGGCGGCTGCGGTCAACACCGTACGCCGGTCGAAAGCTCTGAATTCGCCACTGCCGTCCGCGTTCATCCGCATCACCCAGACCTCGCTCGGAGTCGCTGTCTCCGGCGGCGGATCGCACGACGGTGCGTCGACCAAACGGGCGAGGGACCCACCGGCATTCAGTTCCTGATCGCATCGGCGCGCCAGGTCCACACTCGGCCGCTTGGCGCCGGATTCAATCTTGCTCAGGTGGCTCTTGCTGTAGTTGATCCGTCCGGCCAACTTCGTGAGGCTGACTCCCTCTCCGGTTCGCCGCCGGCGGAGTTCTCCGGCAAACGTTATCGGACCGGGTACCTCGCTCACCATGGCCACCACCGCGTTTCCATTGTCCGGCCGGAAAGGACGTGGACAACACTAACCGGCGACCACAAATGTCGCAGTCCCCAAACGCAATGTGCGTTCACATCAGCCTTGTGGATCTCCGCTACTGTGGTGACACCCCGACCGGTGCGCCAGGTGGGCGTGCCGGCATCTTCCAGGAGGCGCACTTGGCGCACGAGGACGAACTCCGGCTACGCCACCTCGCCGACGTGCAGGCGGCGGTCGCCCGGATGTCCCAGCATTCGTTCGTCATCCGCGGCTGGTCGGTCACGCTGGTGTCCATCGTCTTCACCGTGCTCGGCACCCAGGGGCAGAACCTTCGCCTGCTGGCGGTGGTGGCGTTGGCACCCGCAGTGATCTTCTGGGGACTGGACGCCTACTATCTGCGCCAGGAACGCCTCTTCCGGCGGCTGCACGCGGCGGTCGCCCGCCGGCTCCTCGACGGCGCGGACGCACCCGACGTACGACCGCTGGACATGGTCGTGGTGCGGTACCACGACGAGGTGCCGGGATTCTGGCGTACCGTCGTCACCCTGCACGTGCTGGCGATCCCGGCGACCCTGATCGTGCTCACCCTGGGCTACACGCTGCTGCTCGACTGACCGGCGGACACCCGGCTCACCAGGCGCCGGCCACGTCCTCGTTGACACCGAGCCGGATCTCCGCCCGGACCGCCGTGCCGTCACCGCAGAGCACCGCGCCGCACCGCGTCAACAGGTTCACCGCCGGCACGTTGTCCGGTTGGGTCTCGGCCACCACCCGTCGGGCGCCGGCCTCGATCGCCTCGGCGAGCAACAGCCGCAGTGCGATCAGTCCGACCCCCTGCCCCCGGGTGGACTTACCGAGCCACATCCCGGTCTCCAGCGTGCCCGGCTCGGCGTGCCGAGCCAGCCGGGCCATCCCCACCACGTCGCCGTCCTGGACGATCGCGTACATGAGGTTGCCGGTCGGCCCGTCCAGGCCACCGAAGTTGGCCCGGTGGAACTCCCGGAACGCCTCTCGCCGGGCCTGCGACCAGCCGGCGGGCGCCTCGACCGGCGGCATCACCTCGTCCGGCTCGGTCTCGGCCACCGCCACCGACAGCAGCGGTTCGAGATTCTGCTCGTCTACCGGCGTCAGCCGGATCTCACGGGTCACGATCTAGATGCTTCTCGCCGCCTCGCCGCCGCGTCCACCGGTTTACCAGACCCGCGCCGTTCGGGCCATCCCGACCCGACCGGGTGACCCCCTCACCGACTGGCTGGTCGTGCCGCCCCCGACACCGGCCGGCCGACCCCGATTAATCCGGCCATCAAGGCCGAAAGCGGGGGTCGGCGGACGATCGGGGACGACCCGTCAGGACGCGCCGATCACCGCCGCCACCACCGCCGGCAGCGGGTACGGGCGCTCGGTCGGGAGAAGCGCGGCTGCCCCGTCCCGATCACCGGCCCGCAGGCGGGTCCGGATCGCCCGCGCGGTGTCGGTGACGTCGCGCAGGCCGACGATCCACTCGTCGACATACCGGACAACGGCCGGGCCGGTCAACCCCACCTGGAGGGACCGGTGCGGCAGCGGTGCCAGCTCCAGGGAGCGCTCCGGATCCCACTGCACGCGTACCGGGCTCGTCCTCAGGAGCGCGGCCCAGTCCGCCCGGCTCGGGTACCGGTCCGGGTCGTGGTGGCTCAGGCAGGCGCGGCCCAGCGCCCACTCGAAGCCCTCCCGGGTGATCTCGACCGCGAGTACCCGCTCCTGACCGGGCTTCTCCGCCCAGCCGCAGCGGTACATCATCCACCGGAAGGACGGCTTGACCCAGGTCATCCGCTCCCGCTTGAACGGGGCCACGAACCGGCCGGCGACCAGCGCCGGCTCGGCGATCGACGGCGGGTACGCCTGGTAGACCGTGATCGTCTCGTCGGTGAAGCCGGCCCGGACCTGCCGCTGCGGAATCGACACGACGCCGATCGTCGCCGTACCCGAGACTCACCGCCACCCGGTTTCCACCCGGCACCCGCCGCCGGACCCGGACCGCCCGGGGCCAGCGCGACGCCGAGCCGGTGCCCCTGCCGAGCCGGTGCCCCTGCCGGGCCGGCGCTCAGTCCTCGAACTCGCAGAGCACGGCGGTCGCGTCGTCGTGCCGCTTGAAGCCGCTGCGACGCTGGCCGTCGCCGGCCTCGACCAGCCGGACCCGGCGGATCAGCTCGCCCGGCCCGGCCGCACTGAGCAGGTCGAGTAGCCCACGCCAGTCGAAGAGCCCGAACTGCTCGACCGCGACCGAGGCGCCGTCGGTGAGCAGCGCGGCCCGGCGGACCCGTTCCGGGCCGCGCAACGACAGGCTGCCGGCGACCGCGTGGTACGCCGCGTCCGGGTTGGCGGCAGCCACCCAGTAACCGTGCGATTGGTTCATCTGCTCCCGCTGCAACGCCACCGCCCGGCGGAACCGGGTCGCCCGGTCCGCCTCGCCGCCGACCCGGGCCAGATTCGCCTTCTGCCGCAGGTCGGCCATTGCCGTCCGGAGCCGCTCGTCGGAGATCACCTGGACCCGCGCGCCGAGGTCGAGCACCAGTGGGCTGTCACAGAGCACCAGGTAGTCGACGTGATCGCCGCCGTGCCGCAGCAGGCAGACGGTCGCCGACGGGGTGCCGGGATGGTCGAGGTCGCAGGCGCCCTCGTGGTCGGCGCGTACCGCCAGGATCGCGGCGGCGAGGTTCCCGGTCAGCGCGGCGGCGGGCCGGTCCGCGGCGGCCAGCCCGAGCCGCGCCGCGAGCCGTCGGACGTACCAGGCCGGTCCGTGTACGCAGCCGGTGTCGAAGCCCTCCGGCACCGTCGCCCCGTCGAGTACGCCGACCAGGTTCCCGTACCGGAAGACGTGGTCCTCGTTTTCCGGCCGCCCCGGGGCGGGTGCCGAGGCGGATCGGACGCGCATCATCGGTGCGGCTCCGGCTGCTTTCGACCAAGCGGTGTCATCGGCGGCTCCCCCAGCGCTTCCACGGCGGTTCCTCACCATGTCTACCGCGAATCGTCAGCCGGTCCAGCCGGAATCGACGCCGTCGCCGAGCGGTTCCGGTGCCGGTAGCGGGCCGCCGCTTGCCGATGCCGGTGCCCTCGGCGAACTCGGCCGACCGGAGCAAGCACGGCCGGGGCGGGTCAGGGAACCCGCTCGCGGTCCCGGCACCGGAACGCATCCAAGCAACTCGCCAACCAGCGGCGATTACCGACGGTAGCGTCGGTGGTGGGTTCGACGTGAGGGGGCGGCAGAATGTTGGAACACCTGCACCGGATGGGCCTGCGGGCCGAACACATGTACATGGCGGGGGCGGCCAGCATCGGGCTGTCGTTCCTGAGCTGGATGCTGTCGAAGCAGATGGAGAATGCCGGGATCGACCGGGCCGACCGGTGGGGCATCTTCATCGGCGAGTGGGCGCCGACCTTCATCGCACTCGGCAACGGGCTGCGCACGTACGAGAAGTGACCGCTACCGGGCGAAGCGCGGTCAGCGGCGGCGATTGCGGCTGCGGGCCGCGCGCAGCCGGCGGAGTCGGGCGACCAGCATCGGCTCGGCCTCCAGCGCGGCGGGATTGTCCAGCAGTCCGTTGAGGACCTGGTAATACCGGGTGGCGGAGAGGTCGAACGCGTCCCGGATCGCCTGCTCCTTGGCGCCGGCATGCTTCCACCAACGCCGTTCGAAGGCGAGGATCTCGCGCTCCCGCTCGGAGAGCGCCGGGTCGGCCGGCGGCGCCGGGGCGGGAATCCCGGGTGCCTCCGCCGACTCGGCACCGGGCGCGGACCGTGGCTGCGGGACGTGCGCGGCCTCGGCGGGCCTGCTCGCCTCGGCGGGCCTGCTCGCCTCGGCGGGCCCGGTCGCCTCGGCGGGCCCGGTCGCCTCGGCGGGCCCGACAGCGCCAGCGCGCCCGACAGCGTCTTCATTCCCCGCAGCCTCGGCGTGTCCGGTGATGTCGGCGCGCCCGACAGCGTCGGCGTCTCCGATGGTGTCGTCCGCCTCGTCGTCGGCCGGAGCAGAGGCGTTCCGCATGGTGCTCCTCCGGGAGTAGACACGGCCCGACCTGGAACTCACCAGCCTACCGACGCCCGGCCAGGACCGCACCGCTCGGCGCGGCGACGACCGTCACCCCGGAGGACCCGGCCCGGACGCAGTGCCGGGGACCATGCCCGGACGCGGTGCCGAGGACCATGCCCGGACGCGGTGCCGAGGACCATGCCCGGACGCGGTGCCGGGTTCCGCCTCGCCACCGCCCCCGGCGACCGCCGGGGGCGGCGCCCCCCGGCCGCCGCCCCCGACCCCCGTCACCCGGCCCCCGGACCGTGGCAGGTCAGGTGATGTCCCGCCGCCGCATCGACCAGATCGCCCCGCCCAGCACGACCACCAGCGCGACGGCGAGCAGGACCGAGGAGTTCTGCCAGGTGATGTCCTTGGTCAAGGGTTGACAGTCACCGGTGTACGACACCTGGCAGGCATCCCAGTCCTGCAACGTCACCTTCTTGTCCATCCAGGCCAGCAGGTACGTCGGCAGCAGCCAGCTCTCGATGAACTTGACCTTGGCCATCGCCATGACGACCCCGAGGCCGAACTGCCCGACCACCATCACCCCGAGCACCCCGCCGAGGGCCAGCGCGGTGTGCCGGCCGAGCGAGGCGAGGCCGAAGCCGAGCACCCCGGCCACCAGGATCAGGGTGAGCCCGCGCAGCCCGGTCAGGCCGATCGACTGCCAGGTCCCGGAGGTCATGCCCGTGGTGCTGCCCCGGAGGCTGCCGGTCGCCCAGAACGCCGCCGTCCAGAGCGCGCCGGTCAGCACGGCCACCCCGAAGAGCGCGGAGAGCAGCGCGCCCAGCTTGGTCAGGAGTACCCGGATCCGCTGTGGTCGCCAGAGCAGCAGGTTCATCATTCCGCCGGTGCTCCACTCGGCGCCGACGAACGAGGCACCCCCGACGAACGCCACCAGCGCGAGTACGGCGGTGAGCGTGGTGATGGTCCTGGGAAACTCCTCCCGGAAGTCGAAGCTGGCCGGCAGGTGCCAGTCGGACTGGAACGCCTCCCGGGGCGGCGGCTGGATGACCGCGCAGTCCTCGGGGAAGTTCTCCGCGGCGGCGTTTCCGGCCCCCTTCGCCCGCTCGCACGCCTGCCGGTGCTGCTCGGTCATCGCGATGCTCTGCTGGTAGTCCCGCTCCGCGGCACGTTCCGCCTCGGCGATCTGGGCCGGCCCGATCTTCTGGTTGGTGAGGAACATCCCGACCGCGACCGCAACCAGCACGAGCAGCCCGGCCAGGGTCAGGTAGCGGATGAACCGCCGCTTGGCGAGCCGGCGCAGTTCCGTGGTGTAGAGGTTCACACCCCCCACCCCCCGTTCCCCCTGGCGTCGGTCGCGGAGCTCGGATCGTCGACCACCACGGACTGGTCCACCTGACGGTGCTGGCCCGGCACCGGCGCGGTGGCGGTCAGCTCCAGGAAGACGCTCTCCAGGTCGACGGTGACCGGGGCCAGCTCGCTGACGTAGAGGTTGGCGGCGGCGAGCGTACGGGTGACGGTGGCGGGTTTGTCCACCTCGTACACCAGCAGGTGGTCGTCGTGCGGGCTGACCCGGGCACCCGCCCGGCGCAGCAGGTCGGCGGCGGCCGGCAGGTCGGTCACCGCCTCCAGCCGGACCCGCAGCCCGCCGCCGGAGTGCTCGGCCAGCACCTCGGCGACCGGACCGGCGGCGACCCGGCGCCCCAGCGAGATGATGGTGACCGAGTCGCAGATCAGCTGCACCTCGCCGAGAATGTGGCTGGAGACCACCACCGTCATGCCGGAGGCGGCGAGGTCGCGCATCAGGCTGCGCATCTCCCGGATGCCGCCCGGGTCGAGGCCGTTTGCCGGCTCGTCCAGGATCAGCAGCTTCGGCTTCTTCAGCAGGGCGGAGGCGACCGCGAGCCGCTGCTTCATGCCCAGCGAGTAGGTCTTGACCCGGTCCTTGGCCCGCTCCCGCAGCCCGACCAGCTCAAGCACCTCCATCACCCGGATCTGCGGCACGCCGCCGGCCCCGGCCAGCAGCGAGAGGGTGTCCCTGGCGGAGAAGTGCGGAAAGAACTGCGGGCTCTCGACGATCGCGCCGACCTGTCCGGCGACCGACGGCAGCGCGGCCGGCACCTCCTGGCCGAGGATCGCCATCCGGCCCCCGTTGGGCCGGATCAACCCGAGCAGCGTACGCAGGGTGGTCGTCTTCCCAGAGCCGTTGGGGCCGAGGAACCCGTGCACCTGGCCCGCCTCGACCCGCATGTCGAAGCCGTCCAACGCCTGCCGGGTCCCCCGGCGTCTGCTCCGGTAGGTCTTGCGCAGACCTTCGATCTCCAGTACGGCAGCCATCTCGGCCTCTCTGCTCTGTCCGCTGTCGGCTCTGTCCGCTGTCGGCGACACCGTACCACCGCTTTGCACGCTACCGCGTTATACACGCTACCTTCGCTGGCGATGGTCGAGTAAGCCGGCAGGCATCCGGGCCAGTCGGATCGGTCACCTGTACGCCAGAGGCGTTATCCGGGTCCGGTAACGCCTCTGGCGTACAGGTGAAGGGCGGTTCACGCTTACACCGCCCTTCGGTCGCGTCGACGGCCTACCGGTTGTCCGCTCTCCACAGCTCCCAGGCCAGCCAGGCCGAGCCGATCCCGATGAGCAGACCATGGGTGATCCGCACCGCGGCGGGCGTGAAGAACTGCGGCAGGAAGAGGGCGAACCCCAGCGCGAACGGAATCCCGCTGTGCCGGGTCAGCCTCGCCGAGCGCCAGACCGCCACCGCGGCCAGCACCGCGCCGACGCCCAGGGCCAGCAGTCCGATCACGAAGGTGGAGGCGGCGGCCGGGCTGAAGCGTACGGTCTCGACCGCGGTGAGCAGGTCGAACCGCTGACCGTCGGCTGCCTCGCGGGCGAGGGCGTGCAGGCCGAAGTCCTCGGCACCGTAGTACGGCAGGACCAGTCCGGCGCCGATCCACCCGGTCAGCAGCGCGGCGGTGGCCGGCCGTTCCCCCGCGGTGCCGTCGACCGCCCGGCGCAGCGCGAGGAGCCCGAGCGGCAGCAGGATGAAACCGACCATGGCGAACAGGTGCGACGCCACCCACGCGGTGGAACCCATCGCCGCGACCGCTCCGGCCACGGTGGATTCGTCGTCCCAGGGCCGGGTGGCCGGATAGAGGATGAACAGGGCGCCGGTGGCGGCGAGCAGCAGAGCACCGGGCCGGGTGCGGGCGGCAGCCGTCGCGTCGAGCCTCGGACTAGTCATAGCTAATAAGCTAATGATATTAGCCGAACGGTGTCAAGGTACCCGAGAGGGCGACGCTCACGCGCAGGCGACGCTCACGCGTACGCGACGCTCACGCGCAGACGACGTTCACACCGGCGTCCCGGAACGCCTGGAGCGTCGCCGGGTCGGCACCCGAGTCGGTGACCAGGGTCTCGACCCGCTCGATGGGGCAGATCCGGGCGAAGGCGTGCCCGCCCAGCTTGGACGAGTCGGCAATGATCACCACTCGTTTGGCCCGGGCCACCATCAGGTTGTTCATCGACGCCTCACCCTCGTGATGCGCCGCCGCACCGAGCTGCACGTCGATGGCGTCCACCCCGAGCAGCGCGACGTCCAGGGTGACCTCGCGGAGCAGCGCACCGCCGAGCGGGCCGACCAGCTCGAAGGACTGCGGCCGGACCACCCCGCCGGCCACCACGATCTTCATCCGGGACCGGACCAGCAGCTCGTTGGCGATGTTCAGCGCGTTCGTCACCACGGTCAACTGGGCACCGTCGGCGCTGCTGTTCAGGTCAGGGCGTACGGCCAGCCCCCGGGCCACCTCGGTGGTGGTGGTGCCGCCGTTGAGCCCGACCACCGTCCCCGGGGAGACCAGGGCCGCGGCGGCGGCACCTATCCGCTGTTTCTCGGCCGAGTGCTTGGCGGTCTTGTAGCGCAGCGGAAGGTCGTACGAGACGCCGTTTGCTACCGCCCCACCCCGGGTACGCGTAATCATCTGCTGCTGGGCGAGCTGGTCGAAGTCACGCCGGATGGTCGCCTGCGAGACGCCGAGCCGTGCGGCGGCGTCCTCGACGGTGACCCGACCGGCGTCGGTAAGCAGTTCGAGCAGCGCGTTCCATCTGGCGTAGCGATCCACTCCGGGCCTCCAACTGCATACGGTGCGGAGATTTCGTGCACAATAGTGCGCGAAACGCGCAGCCGCAAAGCATGGTCCTGCGCGAAGCTGCGCGCAGTTGCCACCACCGTCGTCTTTCGCGCAGAATGACGCGCGAAAGATCGTCAAACCGAGCCGTATTGCGCAGGCCGGTCCGCCGTCACATGGCGCCGCCCCGCCGGTGCGGTCTCCCGTCCGCGAGGAGCAGCGATGAGCCACGTCGACGCGGAGATCGCCAGCCAACCCGAGTGCTGGCGCCGGGCCGCCGGACTGGCCGCCGACTCCACCGCCGCACTGCCCCGACCCGGTCAACGGGTCGCCGTAATCGGCTGCGGCACCTCCTGGTTCATGGCGATGGCCTACGCCCGGCTGCGCGAGAGCGCCGGGCACGGCGAGACCGACGCCTTCCAGGCCTCCGAGTTCCCTCTCGACCGCCGGTACGACCGGGTCGTGGCGATCACCCGGTCCGGCACCACCACCGAGGTGCTGGACGTCCTCACCACGCTGGGCGGGCGCCGGCCGAGCACCGTGATCGTCGGCGACCCTGGCTCGCCCGCCGTCGATCTCGCCGAACAGGCCGTCGCGATGCCCTTCGCCGACGAACACTCGGTGGTGCAGACCCGGTTCGCCACCAGCGTCCTGGCCCTGCTCCGGGCCCACCTCGGCACCGGGATCACCACGCTGGCCGCCGACGCCGAGGTGGCGGTGCGCGCCCCGCTGCCGTTCGACCCCGCCCGGGTCGAACAGATCACCTTCCTCGGCCGGGGCTGGACGGTCGGGATCGCCCACGAGGCGGCGCTCAAGTGCCGCGAGGCGGCTACCGCCTGGGCCGAGTCCTACCCGGCGATGGACTACCGGCACGGCCCGATCTCGATCGCCGCACCGGGTCGGGTGGTCTGGGCGTTCGGTGAGGTCCCCGAGCGGCTGGCCGAGGACATCACGGCCACCGGCGCGGCGTTCGTGCACAGCCGGACCCACGGCGTACACGCGATGATCGGCGGCTGGGCCGCCGGCCGTACCCCGCTGGACCCGATGGCCGACCTGATCCTGGCGCAGCGCTTCGCGGTCGCCCTGGCCAAGGAGCGCGGTCTCGACCCGGACGCACCCCGGCACCTCACCCGCTCCGTGGTGCTCGCGTGACCGACCCCGCCGCGCCAGCGGGCGGAGCCGGGCCGACCGGCGAGGTGGTCGCGGGCGGCACGCCGGCCGGAGCGGTGGTCGTCGCGCTCGACGTCGGCGGGACCGGGATGAAGTGCGCCCTGGTCCGGCCGGACGGGCGCGTCGCGCACACCGAACGACACCACACCCGGGCCGAGCGGGGCCCGACGGCCGTGGTGCAGAGCATCCTCGACGTCGCCGAAGGGCTCGCCGGAAAGGCCCGGGCCGACGGGCTCACCCCGGTCGCGGTCGGGCTCGCCGTGCCGGGAGTGGTCGACGAAACCACCGGCCGGGCCGTCTGGTCGGCCAACCTGGGCTTCCGGGACGTACCCCTGCGGGAGCTGGTCACCGCGCGGCTCGGCCTGCCCACGGCGCTCGGCCACGACGTGCGCTCCGGCGGGCTCGCCGAGGCCCGGCTCGGCGCCGGACGGGGCACCCGGCACGTGCTCTTCCTCGCCATCGGCACCGGGATCGCCGCCGCGCACGTGGTGCACGGGTCGGCCTTCGCCGGCGTGCACGGCGCCGCCGGCGAGCTGGGCCACGTCGTCGTACGCCCCGACGGGCCACGCTGCGGCTGCGGCCGGCTCGGCTGCCTGGAGGCGGTCGCCTCGGCCGCCGCGGTAGGCCGGCGCTACACGACGCTGACCGGGACCCCGGCCACCGCCGCCGAGGTGGTCGCCCGGGCGGCCGGTGGCGAGCAGGCCGCGACCCTGGTGTGGCGGGAGACCGTCGACGCCCTGGCCGACGGGCTGGCCATCGCCCAGGCGCTCTACGACACCGAGGTCGTCGTGCTCGGCGGCGGGCTGGCCGAGGCCGGCGCCGACCTTCTCGACCCGCTCGGCGCGGCGCTGCGACAACGGCTGACCTTCCAGACCGAGCCCCGGCTGCGGCGCGCGGCCCTCGGCGACGAGGCCGGCTCCCTCGGCGCCGCGCTGCTCGCCCTCGACGCCCTGAACCGGCCGTGAACGGACGCACCACCCCACCGGCCGGCACCTCAGCGCTGCCGCCGGCACGTCAGCACCGCCGCCGGCACGTCAGCGTCACCGGCCGGCACGTCAGCACCGCCGCCGGCACGCCCCGGCTCCCGAGCCGATCCGGCCCACCGGCGCGACGGGAGGGCGACATGATCGAACCTGACGAGACCGTCGGTCCGTCCGGTCTGATATGTCATGGCGACGACGAGCGCAGCAAGGAGACGACATGACCGTCCGGGTCAGTGGCAAGGTGGTAACCCCGACCGGTGTGATCCGGCAGGGATGTGTGGAGCTGGACGGCGAGCGGATCTCCGCCGTCGCCGAGTACCCGTCGATCCGGGACGGACACTGGATCGTGCCCGGCTTCGTCGACATGCACAGCCACGGTGGCGGCGGGCACACCTTCACCACCGGGGACGCCGACGCGGCCCGGGCCGCCGCCGCGTTCCACCTGGCGCACGGCACCACCAGCATGATGGCCAGCCTGGTCAGTTCGCCGTACGAGCTGATGCGGGACGCCACCGAGGCGTTCGCCCCGCTGGTCAAGGAGGGCGTACTGGCCGGCGTCCACTACGAGGGGCCGTACCTGTCGGCGGTGCGCTGCGGGGCACAGAACCCGGCGTTCCTCCGCGAGCCGTCCCTGGACGAGTTGACCGAGCTGCTCGCCCTCGGCGACGGTACGGTCCGGATGGTCACCCTCGCCCCCGAACTGCCCGGCGCGCGCGCCGCGATCGAACTGCTCGTCTCCCGCCGGATCGTCGCCGCGATCGGGCACACCGACGCCAGCTTCGAGCAGACCGCCGCCGGGGTGGTCGCCGGGGCTACGGTGGCAACCCACCTCTTCAACGGCATGCCCAGCCCGCACCACCGGGAGCCCGGGCCGGTGTTCGCGCTGCTCGGCTCCCCCAACGTGGTCTGCGAGCTGGTCGCCGACGGCGTACACCTGCACCAGGGCACCCTGGCGTTCGCCGCCGGGGTGGCCGGTCCGGAC
Organism: Plantactinospora sp. B6F1; assembly: GCF_040120695.1. NCBI lineage: Bacteria > Bacillati > Actinomycetota > Actinomycetes > Micromonosporales > Micromonosporaceae > Plantactinospora > Plantactinospora sp. B6F1. The sequence goes on from NZ_JBEEAC010000009.1 coordinate 112,242, forward strand.
CGGGCCGCGCTGATCACCGACGCGATGGCCGCCGCCGGAATGCCGGACGGCGAGTACGAACTGGGCGGCCAGCCGGTGGTGGTGGCCGACGGGACGGCCCGGCTCTCCACCTCGGACTCGACACCGGGTGCGATCGCCGGCAGCGTACTGACCATGGACGCGGCGCTGCGCGCGGCGGTGGAGGCCGGGATCCCGATGGTGGACGCCTGCCGGATGGCCGCGACCACCCCGGCCCGGGCGACCGGGCTCGGCGAGCGGGTCGGCGCGCTGATGCCCGGCTGGCGGGCCGACCTGGTGGTGCTGGACGACGACCTGAACGTCGTCCGGGTGATGCGCGGCGGCGAGTGGGTCGATTAGCCGGAGATGCCGCGCCTGGCGCCGCTCCCGCCGATGCTGAGCGGGTGCGACGCGCTCGGTCCAGAACTCGTGCGAGTCATGGTCGGGCCGGTGCGGATGGCCGGGTGGCCGGCTCGGCGGGGTCGCCGCCCCGAGGTGCCGTCCGACCGGGGCCGGCACCTCGGGACACGCTGGTCGCCCTATCCGTCGGACGTCTGCTGCCGGTCACGATCGGCCGGTGGCGCCGCAGGTTCAGTCCTGCCGGCCGATGCTTCGGGCTTGCCGACCGATGCCGAAACCGGAGCGGCGTGGCGGCCGGAGCGGGGCTCCGGGACACTGCCGTCGACCGCCGCCGCACGGGGACCGCGCAGTGCCTGGCGGAGGCCGACGATCACCAGCGCCAGGCCGACGACCAGGAGCGCGATCGGACCCCACAGTTTGACCGTCTGGAGCAGCCGCCGGTTGGAGCCCGCCGCCTCGGCGCTGCGCGCGATCGTGTCGTCGGTGTAGGTGAAGACCGCGTCGAGGATCACCGTCTCCTGCCCGTTGTCGCCGACGAGGTTCTTGCGCTGCGTCTCCTGCACCTTGATGAACTGGCCGGTGGTCGGCTCCACCCACACCGAGCGGGTGTTGCTGTAGCGGATCTGGCCGGTGGTGGCGCCGGGCAGCAGTTGGCTCGCCAGGAGTTGGAGGCGGTCGGCCGGCAACGGCTGCGTCGCGTCGCGGATCTCCTGGGTGAACTGGTAGGTCTCCAGCCCGTTGATCTGCTCGGTCTTGACGAAGTGCGCCGGCTGGGTGGCGTTGATGTCCCGGTCGAAGATCTGGTAGGTCTTCTTCTCGGTGCCGAACGGGAACTTGTAGATCTGGCCCGAGTAGTTGACCCGCTGCCGGTCGTTGCCGGTGTCGAGCCACTGCTTGTCCCAGGACCGGGCGGCGCCGGTCCGCCGGTCGAGTGCCAGGGCCGTACTGTAGGCGCTGATCAGATCCTCGGTGTCGGTCCGGATCACCTCCTGGCCGACCAGCCAGACGACGGCCTCGCCGTCGAGCGGGCCATCCAGGTTGGCGGTCTCCTTGGCGTCCGGCTGCACGGTGACGGTCGAGCGCAGGGTGGCCTGGTTCACCTCGGCCCTGCCTTCGGTGATCTGTAGGAAGCGGGCGTTGGGCGCCTCGGCGACGGACTGGGTGCGTTCCAGGTCGTACGGCAGGCGGTCGACCTGGGGAGCCACGACGAACGCGAGACCGCCGGCGAAGACCAACACGAGAACACCGACGCCGAACAGCGCCGCGCCGATGACGCGGGACCTCATAGTGCCTCCACGATTTTGGGACGGTTATTCGGCACGCGGACTGCTTGCCGGCTGCCAGAGGTTACTACCGAGTCACTTCCGGATGCGACCCCTGCACGGCTGGTTCCTGCTCCCGATCATCGGGTTTCGCGGTCTTGCGGAGCACCATCGTGAAGTTCCAGGTGAGCGTCTCCCGTAGCACGGGGACCCGGGCCACCCACCGCGCCCACCCCGGGTGGTACCGGGGCAGCACGTCGACGATGTCGATCGCGCCGGCACGCCGGGCAGCCCTGGCCCACCGCATCGCCCGCGCGGCGCTGACCGGAAACAGGGTGTGTCCGATCCGGTTCTTCGGTTCCCGGCCGTTGCGGCGCAGGTAGCGCCGCCGGGCCCGCTCGCCACCCAGGAAGTGCCACGGCGACGTCTCGTGGCCGCCCCACGGGGACAGCCACGGGGTGAACGACACGAAAACCGTGCCGCCGGCCCGGGTCACCCGGACCATCTCGGTCAGCATCGCCTCCGGTTCGGCGACGTGTTCGAGCACATTGGACGAATAGCAGACCTCCACCCCGCCGGACCGTACCGGCAGCGCCGTCCCACTGCCCCGCACCATGCCCGACACGGCGGCGCCGGCCGCGGCGAAGTCACCAACGGCCGGGTCCAGACCGACGTACGCCGCGCCGGCTCGACGGAACTCGGTGGCGAAGTAGCCGGGGCCGCCACCCACGTCGAGGACCCGCGCGCCGGCCAGGTCCAGGTAGGACCGCAGTTGCCGCACGGAGTCCTCGGCGAGCAGCGAGTAGAACCGGTCCGGATCGGACTGTTCGTGCAGGAAGCCCCGGAACAGCGCCACCGACCGACCGAGCGTCGCCCGGTGCCGCTGCCCGTCCGACGACTCCGGCGACTGCTCCAGCTCTGGCGCCGCCCGCCCGGCGACGGTGTCGATGTCGGTGCCGGTGCCGCTGTCGGACCCGGGTCGGGGGCCGGCGCCGGTGCCGGACCCGGGTCGGGGGCCGGCGCCGGTGTCGAACCCGGGTCGGGGGCCGGCGCCGGTGTCGAACCCGGGTCGGGGGCCGGTGCCGGCAACGGTGTCCGCGACGGTGTCGGCGTCGGCGTCGGTGCCTGCTCGGGGGCCGGTGCCGGGCTCGGTGCCGGTGCCGCTGTCGGACCCGGGCGGGCGGCCCGCGGTCGGCGCCACGGTCGCCGCGACGGCGCACACCGCAGCGAGCATCGCCGTCTGCACGACGGCGCCGTACACCCACTCCTGCCCGTGCCCCAGCAGCCGGCCCAGGACGGCCGCCGCGATGCCACCGGTACCGGCGACGACGGCTATCCCGGGCAGTGCACCCGGCCGCAGTAGGCGTACCAGCATGGCGGCGAGCAGGAGCGCGGCCGCCGCCGCGCCGCCGAGGGCGACCGCGAGCGCCACCAGCGGCACCACCACCCACCACCCGCCGGCGCCCGACGACCGTTCCGTCGCCCGGCCGCCGGCCGGTCGGCGGCGGCGAGCCGGCACGAGCGCGGCGAGTCCGACCAGGAGTACGGCGCCGGCGCCCGCCGCCAGCCCGGCCCGGTACGGCCGATCCGGGGCGAAGCTGAGCGTCACGGTGCCGCCGGCCCCGGCCGGCACCTCGAACGCCTGCTGCCAGCCGTCGACCCGTTCGGCCCGCAGCCGCTGACCGCCCAGCGTGGCGGTCCAGCCGGCGTTGAAGTTCTCCGGCACGACGAGCAGCGCGGCCTCGCCCGCGCCGATCGTGACCGTCCGTTCGGCGGCCCGCCACCGGTCGACCTGCACGTCGCGGGGGCGGATGGGCGCCGCCGGGCCGGTCCCGGCCGGCACGAGCGTCACCGAGTCCACCACGAACGCGTCCGACGGGACCGTACGCAGCCGGTGTTCGCCTGCCGGGAGCTGCACCCACTCACTCGCGAAGTCGTCGCAGACGGTCACCGTGAGCGACCGGCCGGCGCGCAGGTCGGCGAGGGTGCCGGAGACCGACGTCGGGTACCCGACGCCGTCGAGCGTCACCGTCGGCCCGTCCCCGCACGGCACCGCCACCGGCGGGTCGGCGTCGGTCGCCGCCAGCAGGTCGGCGAGCGCGGGGACCTCGACCTCGGCGACACCGACCGGCGCCGGCCACGCGCTGCCGCGGGGGTCGGCCACCGCGCCGTCGAACGCGGTCACCGTGATGTCCAGTCGGTCGGTGTTCCACTGCGGGAAGCGGATCCAACCGTCCGGGTCGACGTGCGCGCTGGTCGATCCGGTCCGGCTGCGCAGCAGGACCTGCCGGGGTACGGCGGAGACCGGCGCCGTCGGCGCGACCAGTCGTACCCGGTCGATCGTCCGCCGCTCCGTCCAGCGCAGCCGCAGCGTCGGCCGCTCGTCCACCGGCTCCGCCAGCCATGCCGTGGTCGGATCGCCGTCCACCGCCGCGTCGGCGCCGACCGAGACGTCCCCGGCGAGCACCGACGACGCCGACGCGGTCACCGGGCGCCGCACCGGCATCGACCCGTTCGGGCGCGGTCGCGCGGTCAGGCTCAGCGTGTACCTCGCCGCCACCGGCGTCGCGAAGAACCGGTGCACGCCGAGCGGCTCCTCGCCTGCCCGAGCCAGGAACTGGTCGCAGCGGAGTCCGTCCGAGCCGGTGAAGCAGGCGCCGCGCTCCTGCGGGGCGCGGCCGAACGCGTACGCCGGTGCCGGCCCCCCGGTCAGGTCGGCCGGGGCGCGCAGTGCACGGTGGGCCGTCAGCCCTGGAATGCCCAGCTCGCGCAGGGCCACCGCGCCGCCGCGGTAGCCCTGGCGAAGGGCGAGCACCGTCACCCGTACGGTCGTGGTCAGGCCGGGAAGCGTTTCGAGCCGGTGTGGCCCGGGGGTGTCGGGCAGTGCCCGGTCGACCTCGCCCTGGTCGGTGCCGACCCGTACCAGCCCGACCGGGAGCGCCGCCCGCAGGTCGTCGGAGAAGTCCACGGTCACCTCGGTCACCCGACGTGGCGTGTCCAGGGTGACCTCCAGCCACTGGCCGGGGGCGGGCTCGAACGGGTCGGAGCGCCAGGCGGTGCCGGTGTCGCCGTCGAGCGCCGCGAACGGCAGGTAGGACGGCTCGGTGCCGCCGAGCGAGTCGGCGAAGCTGGCACCGCTGGACGCGTCCACCGAACGGATGCCCTCGTACGCGGCGACGGTCTGGTGCCCGGCGGGGGCGAACGGCAGCAGGTCGCTACGCGGCCGTCCCTGCCGGGTCGCCTCGTCGGCGGTCAGGGTGTGGCTGATGTTGTCGCGCATCCGGCCCACGTTCAGCTCGCGTCGACGCAGCCCGTCGGTGACGATCCGGGGGCCGGTCGCGTCGGCCGGCTCCGCGTCGCCGGCCAGCAGGACCGGCTGCCGCGGGTCGAGCAGTCCCTGCTCGAGGACCCCGAGCAGCGACTCCGGTCCGCCGCTGAGCACCGGCACGTCGGCGCGGGCCGACGCCGACACGGTGGGCACGGCACGGTCGACCGCGAAGATCTCGATCGCGGGTACGGACACAGCCGCGTCGACCGGGCTGCGTCGCGGATCGTCGACGCCCACCGCCGGACCGAACGACGCGGCCCGGCGCAGCCCCGGGGAGTTCACGATCGCCTGCCGGATGACCGCGACCGGCGGTGCGCCGCTGGCCGCCCGGTCGATGTCATGCCGGACCAGCAGGTAGCGGTATCCGGAGCGGGCGAGGAAGTCGGCGAGCGCCGGTGAGCCACGGCCCTGCGCCAACACCGCCTCGACGGTGTCCATCACCCGGATGTTGCCCTCGGAGCCGAGCGGGATCTGGTGCCGGGTCGCCCACGGTGCACCGGCCAGCGGCTGGATCGGCTCGTCGACCGTCCGCCCCCAGGTGTGCTGCGCGAACCCGGATCCGGGGACGACCAGGGTGCGCGCCTGCGAATCCTGCCCGGCGAGCCAGTCGGCCGCCTGCCGCCAGTGGCTGGGCAGGTCCGTCCAGCCCGGACCCGGTCGCAGCATGAGCAACCACGCGGGCGCGGACGCGACAAGCAGCAGGGCCGCCACGGCCGGCGCCACCGGGACCCGTACCCGGGGTCGGACGATCCGCCGGCTGGCCGCGTGGGCGAGGCCGAGCAGCAGCGGCAGCCGCAGCACCGGCTCGAACTTGTGCACGTTGCGCAGCGGCGCGAGCGGCCCGTCGAGCAGGTCGCGGACGAACGGGGCGAGCGGGCTGTCCAGCGTGCCGAGGTAGCCGGCGGTCAGCAGGGTCAGCCCGGTCAGCATGCCCAGGACGAGGAACCGGCGTTCGGGCAGGCCGCGCAGTGCCAGCCCGACCAGCCCGACCAACGCGACCAGCGCGGTCGTGGCCATCAGCACCGGGTTGTCGACGAGCACCCAGCCGGCCGGCCACCACGGTTCGCCCTGTACGACGTAGCCGACCCACTGGTTGGTGCCGCGTACGGCCTGGAAGAGCGAGGTCACCGCGGTGGTCGTCGCCGACGACTCGATGTAGTCCAGGAACGGCAGGCTGTACTGCCCGAAGAGCAGCAGCGGCGCCACCCACCAGAGGGTCGCGCCGGCCACGAAGACGCACCACCAGGCGCCGAGCGCCGCCAGGTGCCGGTCCCAGCGCCGGGTCGCCAGCCAGAGAACGGGCAGCACCAGCGCCATCACGGTGGCGGCGGCGTTGATTCCGCCCATGAAGAGCACGGCCAGCCCGGAGAGGGCCGCCGCACGCCGGGCCGAGCCGATGCGGCGCACCGCCACCAACGGCAGCAGTACCCACGGCAGCACGACCACCGGCAGCATCTCCGCGGAGAGCGGACCGATCTCGGTCAGCATCCGGGGCGCGAGCGCGTAGGCCAGCCCGGCCAGCAGCCGGCCGGGCTCCGTGCCGATCCGCAGCGCCCGGGCGAGCAGCACCACGCCGAGGTATCCGGCGCAGAGCAGGAGGGCGCTCCAGGCTCGCTGGGTCACCCACGGCGGGAGGTTGAGCAGGTCACCTGCGGCGAAGAACGGGCCCATCGGGAACAGGTAGCCGTACGCCTGCTGCTGAAGCTCCCCCGAGGCCGCCTCCGGGTTCCACAGGTGCAGCGCCCGGGCCATGAACCCGATCGGGTCGACGGCCAGGTCCAACTTGGTGTCGAAGGTGACCTGGCCGGGGCGTTGCGCCACGGCGAGCACCACGAGCAGGAGCGCGCCCGCCCACGTGGCGAGCCGCCGCCGACGGCCGACCGGATCCGGGCCGCCGTGCACGTCTGCCGACGGGGTCGCGGCCGGCCCGGCGACGCGGTCCCGCGCGGTGGCCGTCATCGGCGGCACTTCGGCGGCAGGCAGCTGAACTCGGCCAGCGCGGAGAAGAAGATCTGCTGGATGCCGGACGGTCGCGGGGTCAACGCGACCCGGCCGCCCGTGGCGCGGGCGATCTGCCGGAGTTCGTCCTGATCGATATCTGGGCCGACACCGATGAACAGGATCGGCAGCGGACGGCGCTTGTCACGCAGCCCGGCCAGCTCGGCGAGCAGCTTCGACCGGCTGATCCCGCTGGCGTTGTCGTCCTTGCCGTCGGTCAGGACCAGCACCATGTTGATCCGTCCGGCGGTCCAGTTCCGGGTCGCGTCGCGGTACGCCGCCAGAGTGGTGTCGTAGAGTCCGGTCGCGCCGTTCGGCTTGACGCGCACCCGGTCGAGCGCCTTCGTGATCTCCGCCCGGCGCGGGCCGACCGGACCCACCGGGACCACCTCGCGGTAGTCGCGCTCGCCGTCCAGGTCGGTGGAGAACTCCCAGACGCCGAGTTCGGTGGTGCCGAGCAGCAGCTCCACGCCGCCCTTGGCGGCCTGGATGGTGGCGGAGATCCGGGTCTCCGCCGTACCCGGCAACCGCGCGGCCATCGACCCGGAGATGTCCAGGACCGCGAGCATCCGGGCGCTGATGTGCACCCCGCCCCACGCGTTGATCAGCGCGGTCGCGTCCGCCTCGCCGGGAAGCGGCACCGGCGGGTATCTCCCGGTACGGATCCCGTTCTCCGTGGTGATGCCGGCCGGTGGCCCGCCACTCGGGGTGCGCAGGCCGTGCCGGGTCACCGCCGCCGTGCCCTCGGCGGCGAGCATGCCGCGCAGGAAGGCGGCGGCACCCTCCCGGGGCGCACCGGCGGCGAGGATCGCGTACGGGTAGTCCGGGCCGGGCACGGGCGCCGGCGGGTATACGGCGACCTGTCGCCTGCCGTCAGCAATGGCCAGCAGGATCTCCTGCTCGGTGCTGACGACCGCGGTCTCGGCCGGCCCGGGTCCGGTGGGCACGGGTGCCGCACCGGGGAACGGGACGGTGCGGGTCGCCAGTCGACGCATGATCGCCGCCGCGCCGGCCGCGCCCCTGGACGGTTGGACGGTGTCGGCGAGCGCCCGGACGGCCACCAGCGCGCCGAAGCCGAGCGGGCTGGCCGTCGGGTCGGGCAGCGCGACGGGCAGCGGTGGTCGTTCGGCGGCGACCAGCGTGGCCCAGTCGAGGGTGCGGTCGCGATCGCGGTCGAGCCGGGCGTACGACCGCTCGTCCAGCGACAGCACGACCGGGGTGCTCGCGACCGAGACGCCCTCTGCCGGCACCTGGAGGGCACCGGCGGCGCGGGCCCGGCGCAGCCACAGGGTCGACTCCGGCAGCCAGGCATCCGGGGCAACGACGGCCGCCGCAGCGGCCGTGCTGGGCGGCGCGGGCGTCGTCGTGCCGGGCGGCGCGGCACCGTCGGCCGCCCGAGACGTGAGTTCGCGCAGCACGTCCGCGGACTCGCGCGCCTCCACCAGGATGTCGAGGCAGCGTTCCCGGGCAGCCAGGTCGCGCGCGACCTGCCGGGCGGGCGGTTCGACGCTCGGCGCCACCGCGATCCGGAGCGTGGTCCGTTGCCTACACGGCGGTTCCTGCCGGGTCCGCTCCAGGTAGCTGCTCGCACCCCATCCGCCGAGCACCGCTACCAAGGCGCCGCTCAGCAGCAGGACCGGCCAGAACTCCGGCCGGGTCCGCAGGCCGCCGTTCGTCACGTGTCCTCCTCAGTGACGTCACCATTGCGGATGTCTGCAGCGCGCCCTAGTGTGACCCAACCGCGAACCGTACTCGCTAGTAGGGGTGGATGAGTAGGCCATGACCTCCGGTCCGCACGTCCTCTTCCTGAGCTGGCGAGACACCCGCCATCCGGAGGGCGGCGGTTCGGAGGTCTTCCTCGAACGGGTCGCGGCCGAGTTGGCGGCGCGAGGCTACCGGGTGACCCTGTTCTGCCAGGCGCACGAGAACGGTCCCGCCCTGGAGGCGATGGCCGAGGGGGCCCACATCCTGCGTCGCGGTGGCCGCCACACCGTCTACCTGTACGCGGCCCTGGTCTACCTGGCGGGGGCCCTCGGCATCGGCCCGCTCGCCCGGCGGCGGCTGGGCCGGCCGGACGTGATCGTCGACGTGTGCAACGGCATGCCGTTCCTCAGCCGGGTCTACGCCCGCCGCCCGGTCATCGCGCTGGTCCACCACGTGCACCGTGAGCAGTGGCCGGTGGTCTTCGGCCCGCGGGTGGCCCGGATCGGCTGGTGGATCGAGTCGCGGCTGGCGATCCGGGTCTACCGGGCGTGCCGGTATGTCACCGTCTCCGAGTCGACCCGCCGGGAACTGGCCGGGCTCGGCGTGGATCCCGGGCGTATCACGGTGATCCACAACGGCACGCCGGACGTCGTCGGCCCGCCGGTGCCGCGTACCGCCCACCCGAGCCTGGTGGTGCTCGGCCGGCTCGTACCGCACAAGCGGGTGGAGCTGGCGCTGCGCGCCACCGCCCTGCTCGCCGCGGAGCTGCCAGAACTCGAGCTGGTGGTGGCCGGTCAGGGCTGGTGGGACGAACCGCTGCGGCAGCTCGCCGCCGACCTCGACATCACCGAGCGGGTCCGGTTCACCGGCTTCGTCGCGGAGGAGGGCAAACACGAGCTGCTGTGCCGTTCGTGGTTGTCGCTGGTGCCGTCGCTCAAGGAGGGTTGGGGGCTGACGATCGTGGAGGCCGGCGCCCGGGGCACCCCGTCCGTCGCGTTCCGCGCCGCCGGCGGCGTCGCCGAGGCGATGGCCGACGGGCAGACCGGCATGCTGGTCGACGACGAGGTCCAGTTTTTCCAGGCGGTCCGGGCGTTGTTGTTGGATTCGCACCGGCGCGCGGAGTTGGGCAGGGCGGCCGCCGTCTATGCGCGGCGCTTCACCTGGTCGGTGTCGGGGGCGGCATTCGCCGAGGTGGTTGCCGGGCAGTTGCCGGCCGCCACGTCGCGGCCAGCGGATCAGCGGTTGCCGTAGACGTCGCTGACGGGGGTGTCGGCGGTCTCCTCGGCGACGTGGTCAGCCGACGGGCTCACCGCGCCGACGGTCGCGAGGAGACTGATGAATCCCAGCGCCGCGCCGAGGACGGCAGCGACGGCGAACGTGGCCAGCTTGGCCATGGCTCTACCTCCCCGGGTTCACAGGTGGGCGGACCATACCACGATCGACGCCGATTGAGCAGCAGCGCCAAGAGAGCGATTACCACGACCGCCGCGGCGAGCAGATGTGCGGCGGCCGTGGGCCAGCGCCGCGCGGCGGGCGGCGGCGGGACGGCAGCCGGGTTCTCCCACAGTTCGAGGTGCGGGCCGGTGAAGACCGGACGCAGTCCGGCGAGGGCCGTCGCGGGCCGCTCGACGCCGGATTCGCGCCGGACCAGCACCCACCGGATCCCCAGTTCGGCGACGGGGCCGTCGGCATCGAGCACGGCGCGGACCAGCGCCGCCCGGGGATTCTCGCCGTCGACCGTCACGTCGCCGACCCGCAGCGCGTCGTTCATCAGCACCGGCGCGTCCAGGTAACGCGGCGCGGGATCGCGGACCACGGTGCCGTGCGCCCAGCCGTACCGCTGGTAGCCCTCGAACGGCAGCGAGAGCACCTCGCCGGGCGTGCCGGCGACCCGTGCCGCCACCGCGTCCCAGTCGGCCGGGTAGGCCACCGGCCGGAGCTGCCCGGCGGCGCCGAAGGCCAGGTCGGGCAGGATCGCCACCGGCAGCAGCGCTGCCGCGACCAGCACGACCCGGCCCGCCGCGGCGTCGAGGCGTCGCGCCAGACGGCCCGCCAGCACCTCGGCGCCGAGGGCCACCCCCAGCGCCAGCAGGACCGCGTACGGGATCAGGAACTTCTGCCCGTCACGCAGCATCCCGGCGCCCGGAACCGTGTCGACGAGCCGTTCCAGGACCGGCGCGCCGGGCGCGGTGCCCGCCGCGGCGAGCAGGAACGCACCGGCCGCGAGCAGCCCGAGCCGGCCGGCACCACCCGGCCACCGCCTGCGCAGTTCCCGCACCCCCACCACGGCCACGGCGAGCAGCACCAGCGTCGCGACCGGCACGAGCGGCGAGGCCCGGCTGACCGGAACCGTCTGGGCGTTCCAGATGCCGCCGGTGCCGGCCAGCGCGGCCCACGAGCCGCCCCAGTTCTCGGACCGCGCGGCGAACGCCGCGACGCCCTCCGGATCCGACCGGCCGTCGGCGGCGCTCGTCGCGGCGGCGACGAGCCAGGGCGCGTTGAGCGCGGCGACCGCACCGAGGGCGACGGCGGTGGCCCGGCGCCAGCCGGGGAAGCCACCGGGCAGCAGCACCGCGACGGTGCCCAGCGCGATCACGCCGCCGGTCGGAGTCACCGCGGCCGGCGCCGCCGCCAGCACCAGGCGGGCCAGCCCGCCGGGCCGGCGGGTGCGCACGTCCCGCGCCGCGGCGACCAGCCAGGGCAGGGCCGCGTACGCCAACAGGAGGCCCCACTGCCCGAGCAGCAGCCGCTCGGCGAGGTACGGCGTCCAGGCGTAGGCGAACGCGCCGGCCACCCGGGTGAGCGTCCGCCCGGTCGGCATCAGTCGGGCCATCCCGAGCGCCGCCAGGTAGACGATCGCGACCAGCGCGATCCGCTGCACCAACCAGCCCGGCGCGACGAGGTTGGCGGCCGACACCAGCGCGTCCAGCGGCACGGCGCGCGGCAGGGCATCGGCCGGCGCGACCATCTCCCAGCTCATCGGCTGGCGTGGCACGAAGACCATGTCGTAGCGCAGCACGTAGCCGGGCAGGGCCAGCGGGGCGAGTACCACGGCGGTGATCGTCGCCGCGACGGCGTGCGGCGCGGCGCGCGGAATCAACCGGTGGCGCACCGGCTATCCGACCGGCTGCGGCACCAGTGCGCCGATCTCGATCTCGTCGGTGCAGAACGTGGCCGCCGGGTCGGCCACCGTGAGCTGGACCGCGTCGCCGCCACCCGACACGAGCAGGAACATCGCGTTGAGCCCGCGGTGCACGTCGAACGGCACCACCTCGCCGCCGCCGAGTTGGAACGTAGCGGTGGTGTCCCGGTCGCTGAGGTAGGCGATCCGCACCGCCTGCCAGTAGTCGACGACCGTGCCGGCCAGGGAAATCCGCGCCGGCTGGCCACCCGTGACCTTGTATCCGCAGCCCGGCGCCGGCCCGGGTGCCGCTTTGACGCCCTTGACCCAGGCCGGCCGGATGTGGCCGGATTCATCGAAGATCCACAACTTCCGGGCCCTGGTGACGAAGACCGGTTCTTCGTCGAGCGGCGCGAAGAATCGCGACTGGAGGTTCCACGGGTGGGACAACCCGGGGACCACGGCCTCGGGCACCGGCTGGTCCATGAACACGGTTCCCGGCTCGGCGGCGGCCAGGTCGGCGCGGGCCGTGTGGAGATAGTCGCGCCCGGCCTTGGACTGCCAGTCGGCGCCGAAGTCGACGCCGCTGTAGACGCTGCTGCCGACCAGCAGGACCAGGCCGACGGCGAACGCGGTGGCGAACGCCTGGGGGTGGCGGCGCATCGGCGCCGGCTCGGCGTCAACGGCCGACTGCCTGACTCCGGCCGACTCCGTGGCTCCGGCGGGCTCGGCCCGGCGCAGGCCGCAGAGTGCCACGCCGACGCAGAGGGCCGCGACCAGCAGCACGTCGCCCAGATAGCGCGGTACCAGGCCGGCCACGCCGCTGAACCCGGACCCGAGCCGGGTGGCGCCGATCAGCCCGCCGGCCAGCGCGGAGTAGAGCGCCAGCAGGGTCCACGCCCGGACCGCCACCGCGCGGCGCAGCCACACCGTGCATCCGACGAGCGCCGCCACGATCGCCCACGAGACCACCTCGCCGGTCCGGGTCAGGGCGACGATGGCGGGACCGTCCGAGGCGTCGAGCCAGGTCCATGGGCCGCCCACCAGGCCGGCGGGGAGGGACTGCCCGTAGAACTGCTGGAGGAACGTGCCCACCTCGGCCGCCGAGACCGGCGCGCGCAACGTCGAGGTGGACGCCGACAGGTAGCCGGCCAGGTACACCACGGAGATCCCGCCGAGCACCAGCCAGGCGGGCCACCAGTGGCGGATCGTCGTCAGCACCGCCCGCAGCGGCCCGCCCGGTGCGTAGAGGCAGAGCGTCAGCAGGAAGACCGCCGCGACCACCAGCAGTGCCTTCTCGAAGAAGAGCAGGGCGACGACGACCGACGCGCCGAGCGTGACCAGATGACGGGTCCGGCGGGTACGGAGGTAACGCACCTGGGCCCCGATGGCCACGATCATGGCCAGTTGCATCGGCAGCAGGTTGATCCCCACCGCCCACCACGCGCTGTCCTCCAGCGTCAGCGGGTTGAACACGAAGAGGCAGAGCGGCCACAGCAACGCCCAGCCCGCCGGCAGCAGGAGACGCAACAGCCGGTAGAAGGCGATGCTGACGACCAGCTGACCGATCAGCATGAGCGAGGCGTACGGCCAGTACTCGTACTCGGTCAGCCGGTGGGTTGCCCAGGTGAGCAGCCGGGCGGCCGGCATGAAGTGGTTGTTGTAGAGCCCGAAGAGGTGCTCCGGGCTCAGGCCACCGGCGTCGGCCTGACCGATGATCGGGAAGTCGTCGGCGGTGAGGTAGCCGCGCGTGGTGATCGACGCCCGCCAGAGCACGCTCGCGGTGATCAGCACGACGGCGGCGATGTGGACCGGGTCGACCGCCCTGGCAAGAGCGCTGCCCGGCGCGGCCGATGTGCTGCGCGCGGCCGTGGTCCCCGGCTCCGTCATCGGGTCGGTTCCACGCGACGGAACAGGACCATGTTGACGTAGCGCGGCCGTGCGGCGACGATCCGTCGGGCGAGGCTCTGCGCCACCCGGCGGACCGCCGCCCGCTGGTGCGCGACCAGGTCGAAGTCGGCCAGCGGCACCCAGCGGTCGTCCGGCATGACGTACGGCCGGTAGCCCCACCCGTCGAGCAGCGTGAGCACCGGGTCGATCGGCTGGATCCGCTCCTCGACTTCGACGAGCAGCAGCGGGCCGTCCCGTCGGATGGTGCGCTCGGCGCCGCGTAGCGCCGCAAGCTCGTGGCCCTCGACGTCGAGCTTGACGAACCGCACGTCGGTGAGGCCGAGGCCGTCCACCGTGATCCGTTCGACGGTGACCGACGGGCCGTCGCCGTGCTCCACCGACGAGGTGCCGATGCCGGGGCCACCGGCGGGGACGAAGAGTTCTGCCGTGCCGGACCGGTCGGAGGCGACCGCCTCGACGACCCGTACGTCCGGGTAGGCGGCCGCCACCGACCGCGCCAGTTCGGCCGCCGGCTCCACCGCCACTACCCGGTCGGCCAGCCGCCGCAGGCCGCGCGTCCACGGCCCGTACCAGGCGCCGACGTCCACGGCGGTGCCGCCGCGCGGCGCGTAGCGGGGCAGCCTCGCGAGCTCCGGTTCGACCCGTGGATAGGCGAACCGGACGGTGGCGCCGACGACACGGGTCGGGAGCCTGGCGGCTAGCCGCGAGCTCAGGTCCGTGGACAGCGTGCTGGCCATGGTGTGGAACCTTAGACCGTTACCTTCGGTGCGCTTTAGTAGGTGCACGATTGGCAGTCCCGCCTTGCGGTGAGACGGTCCCGGTCTGACCGGCGGGTGCCGTGCCGGGTTCACGCTTCACAGCCACCCGCCCGCGTACGCGGGTCTTCTGGTCGGCTCCACGTGCTGCCACCGGGCCACTCCCGGCGGTGTCTACCTGAGCCGCGAGGGCGGCGAGGTTACCAGCGGCGTTGCGGTCGCGGTCGATGACCAGGCCACACGCCTTACACTGGTACTCGCGCTCGGACAGGGCCAGCTTGGTTTTCACCGCGCCGCATCCCGAGCAGGTCTTCGAGGACGGATACCAGCGGTCGGCTACCAGTAGCCGGCCACCGTTCCATTCGGTCTTGTATGCCAACTGGCGGCGGATCTCGGCGAACCCGGCGTCAGCGATGTGCTGGGCTAACCGCCGATTGGCAAGCATGCCGGTGACGTTGAGGTCTTCGACCACGACCGTGCCGTATTCGGCCGCGAGCCTGGTGGTGAGTTTGTGTAGGCCGTCGCGGCGCAGATTGCTCACGCGGGCGTGTGCGCGGCCGAGCCGGGCGGCTGTCCGCTCCCATCGCTTCGACGCACGTTGGCCGGTGCGCCGGTGGGGGCCGGTCTTGCGAGACAGCGCCCGGCCGAGTGACCGCATGCGCCGCTGCGCGGCCGCGAGGTGCCGCGGGTTGACGACCATCTCTCCGGTTGACAGCACGGCGAGGTGCGTGATCCCGACGTCGACGCCGACCACGGCGCCCGGCCGTGCCGGGGTGCGTTCGGCGCGTTCGACCTCGACGGTGAACGACACGTGCCAGCGTCCGCGGTCGCGTCGCACCGTGGCGGACATGATCCGCGCCGCGCCTACGTCGAGGCGACGGCCGAGTTTGCGTGCTGACTCGTGCAGCTTCAACCGGCCCAGCCGCGGCAGGACGACGTGCGTCCGGTCGGGCTCGACGCGGATCGCGCCGGTGGTGAACCGCACCGATGGTGTGGTACGGCGGCGGGACTTGAACCGAGGAAACCCCACCGGCCGTCCGGCGCGTTTCCCTGTACGGGAGTCGGCCCAGTTCTTCAAGCCGCGCGAGAGGGCGTCGAGGCCGGTGTTGAACGCCTCCTTGGACACCTCAGGCCACCACGGCGCAACGTCGGGCTTGGCGGCGTTCCACGCCTTGCGCAGGCCCGCGAGGGACCACGACAGCGACGGTGTCAGTTGCTCGTCCGGCACGCCGTACGAACGTTCGGCCGTGCGCTGGTCCATCACGGCCTTGACCTTTGCCAGCGCCCAGTTGTGCGCGACCCGGGCGGCCCCGGCATGCGCCAGGACGTCCCGCTCCTGGCCCGCGGTGAGGTCCAGCGCAAACCGGTACGCCTGGATTGTTTTCACGCCGGAGTCTCGGTCGCGGCCTCGACCGCACGCCGGGCACGATCCGCCGCCGCCCGGCGACCGTACAGGCGGGCACACAGCGACGTCAGGATCTCGGTCACGTCGCGGACCAGGTCGTCATCGACCTCAGCCGGGTCGACCACGAGTAAGCGTCGACCCTGCGCGGTCAGGGCGGCCTCGACGTACTCGGCGCCGAAACGAGCGAACCGGTCCCGGTGCTCGACCACGATGGTCGACACCTGTGGGTCGCGCAGCAGGGCGAGGAACTTCTCGCGATGCCCATCGAGCGCCGAACCGACCTCGGTCACCACCCGCGACACGGCAAGGTGCCGCCCGGTTGCCCAGGTGGTGGCCCGGGCAACCTGCCGGTCCAGGTCGGGTTTCTGGTCGGCCGACGACACCCTGGCGTACACCACGGTCAGCCCGGTATCGGGGGCCGCGCCGGTCAGCGGTTCACCGACCATGATCAGTCGGCCGAGCCGGTACGTGGGAACAGGCAGTGTCCCGGACTCGTATCGCCGACGCGCGGTCGCGTACGAGACGCCGGTGGCGGCTGCCCATTCCTTCAGGTTCAAGATAACGACTATAGCTCGCTGTTGAACGCTAGTGACGACCAACACGCCCACAGCGGTCGCCCCTTTCCTGCGGGTGGGTAGACCCGAGGTTTCCTCGCCAGTAACCTGCACTGACCAGCGGACGATTTCCGCGCCGGGCCGGCGGGAGGGTGCGGCGATGACAGAGGCGGCCGGTGTGGCGGTCGACGCAGCGGACGGCGTGGCGGTCGAGGTCTGCGTCGTGGGCGGCTGTGGACGGGTCGGCCTGCCGCTGGGCATCGCGCTGGCCTCGCGCGGCCTGCGCGTCGTGCTGTACGACATCGACGCCGCCGCGGTCGACCGGGTCAACTCCGGCGTACTGCCGTTCGCCGAGGCGGGCGCCGCAGAGCTGCTGACCGCCGCGCTGGCCGCCGGCCGGTTGCGTGCGAGCACCGAGGCGAGCAGCGTCGGCCTGGCCGACACCCTCGTCGTGGTCGTCGGCACGCCGGTGGACGAACACCTCAACCCGGACCTCGGCGCGGTGCCCCGTGCCCTGGAACGCTGCGCCGAGCACCTGCGCGACGGGCAACTGGTGGTCCTGCGCAGCACGGTCTATCCGGGCGTGACGGCGCTGACCGAGAAGCTGCTGGCGAGTCGGGGCCTCGGGGTCGACGTGGCGTTCTGCCCGGAGCGGATCGCCGAGGGCCAGGCGATGACCGAGCTGTTCACCCTGCCGCAGATCGTCGCGGCCCGGACGCCACGGGCCAGACAACGGGCCGAGCTGATCTTCCGCCGGCTCACGAACTCGATCGTCGCGCTGGAGCCGGAGGAGGCCGAGCTCGCGAAGCTCTTCACCAACACCTGGCGGTACGTCAAGTTCGCCACCGCCAACCAGTTCTGGATGATGGCCAACGACTTCGGCCTCGACTTCGCCCGCATCCGGCACGCTGTCGCGTTCGACTACCCGCGGGCGGCCGACCTGCCGATGCCCGGCTTCGCCGCCGGTCCGTGCCTGCTCAAGGACACCATGCAGCTGGCGGCGTTCAACCGGAACAACTTCGTCCTCGGCCACTCCGCGATGTTGATCAACGAGGGCCTGCCGCTGTACCTGGTCTCCCGGCTGGAGGACCGGTTCGACCTCGCCGCGATGACCGTCGGCATCCTGGGCATGGCGTTCAAGGGCGGCAGCGACGACACCCGCAGCAGCCTGGCCTACAAGCTGCGCAAGATCCTGACGCTCAAGGCGCGGCAGACCCTCTGCACCGACCCGTACGTGGTCGACGACCGGCTCCTCCCGCTCGACGAGGTACTCCGGCGCGCCGACCTGCTGGTGATCGCCGCGCCGCACGGCGACTACGCCGACCTCGACACCGACAAGCCGCTCATCGACATGTGGGGCCTGACCGGGCAGGGCGTGCTGGTGTGACGCCCCGGGTCTCGGTGGTCATCCCGGTCTACAACGAGGGCGCGGGCGTCGTCCGCTGCCTCGACCGCATCCTGCGCGAGGTGTTGCTGCCGGCCGAGGTGCTCATCGTGCACGACATGCCGGAGGACACCACCGTCCCGTACGCCCTGGAAGTCGCCCGCCGCGACCCGCGGGTCCGCCCGGTGCTCAACACGTACGGGCCCGGGCCGGCGAACGCGATCCGGTTCGGCATCGACGCGGCACGGGCCCCGGTCGCCGTGGTGACGATGGCCGACGGCTGCGACGACCCACGGCAGATCGACGAGCTGGCCCGGCTCGTCGACCGTGGGGTGGTGGTCGCTGCCGCGTCCCGCTACATGCCCGGCGGGCAGCAGGTCGGCGGGCCACGACTCAAGCGGATGGCCTCCCGGTGGGCCGGGCGCAGCCTGTGGCTGCTGGCGCGGGTCGGCACCCGCGACGCGACCAACAGCTTCAAGGCGTACGACACCGACTTCGTCCGCGAGGTCGGCATCGAGGCCCGGACCGGGTTCGAGATCGGCATCGAGTTGACCGCGAAGGCGACCCGGCTGCGCCGGCCGGTCGCCGAGATCCCGACCATCTGGCTGGATCGGCAGCTCGGTGAGTCCCATTTCGACCTCGGGCGTTTCCTGCCCAGCTATCTGCGCTGGTACTTTTTCGCCTTCGGTCGACGACTGACCGCGCAGCAGCTCGCCGCGCGTTGGGCGGCGCGGCGCCCGGCGTCGCCCGCGCCTGCGCCAGCGTCGCCCGCGCCTGCGCCAGACACCGCGACCGGCGATGTGGCGACCGACGAGGCGGCGCGGTAGAGGAGATACGGATGGCAACGGTGCTGGTCACCGGCTCGGCGGGCTTCATCGGCGGCTACCTGGTCGAGGAACTGCTCGGCCGCGGGCACGAGGTGGTCGGGCTCGACAACCACTCGAAGTACGGGCCGGTGGCGCACAGCTACGACGGCCATCCCCGCTTCCGGTTCGTCGAGGGCGACGCCCGCGACGCGGCGCTCCTCGCCGACCTGCTCGCCGGCTGCGACCACTTCGTCGCCGGCGCCGCGATGATCGGCGGAATCTCCTACTTCCACACGTACGCCTACGACCTCCTCGCCACCAACGAACGGATCATGGCGGCGTCCTGTGACGCGGCGATCGCGGCGCACCGGGCCGGCCGGCTGCGCAAGGTCACTTACCTCTCGTCGTCCATGGTGTACGAGTCGACCGACCGCTGGCCCAGCCGGGAGGGCGACGAGCGGCACGTCCCGCCGCCGCAGTCCTCGTACGGCTTCCAGAAGTTGGCGGTCGAGTACTACGCGCGGGCGGCCTGGGACCAGTACCGGCTGCCGTACACGATCGTGCGGCCGTTCAACTGCGTCGGCGTCGGCGAGGGGCGGGCGCTCGGCGAGGCGGAGGTGCTCTCCGGCAACGTCAAGCTGGCGATGTCGCACGTCGTCCCCGACCTGGTGCAGAAGATCGTCAAGGGGCAGGACCCGCTGCACATCCTCGGCACCGGCGAGCAGGTGCGGCACTACACCTACGGTGGCGACCTGGCGCGCGGGATCGCGGTGGCGATGGAGCACGAGGCGGCGCAGAACGAGGACTTCAACCTCTCGACCGCCGAGTCGACCACCGTGCTTGAGCTGGCCGAGCTGATCTGGCGCAAGATCAAGGGACCGGACGTGCCGTTCCGGTACGTCAGCGACGAGCCGTTCGCGCACGACGTGACCAGGCGGGTGCCGGACGTCTCCAAGGCCCGCGAGGTGCTCGGCTTCACCGCGACGACCGACCTCGACGCCATGCTCGACGAGGTGATCCCGTGGGTGACCCGGGCCGTGCACGACGGCCGCCTCTAGCGCCGTGCCGATGACCCTCGGCCGTCGGCACGGCGGCGGTGATCGGGCCGTGCCGACCTCCGCCCGGCGGCGCCTCGGCATGTCCGGGGCGGCGGTGGCCGTGGCGGGCGCGCTGACCAGCGGCCTCGGCTACCTGGTACCCGTCCTGGGCGCCCGACAGCTCGACCCCGACGACCTGGGCGCGCTGGCCGCCGTCCTGGCGATCGCGGCGATCGCCGGCGTACCCGGAATGGGGTTGCAGATCGCGGTCGCGATCCACCGGGCCCGTACGCCCGGCGCGGCGAGCGGCCGGATCGGCTGGCTGACCGCGGCCGTCTGCGCCGGGGCAGTACTGGTCCTGACGCCGGCGGCGAGCACGCTGCTGGACCTTTCGCCGGTCGTGCCGCTGCTGCTCGCCGTCTATACCGGCGCCGTGGTGGTGGCCGGCAGGTGGCTGGGCGAGTTGCAGGGCGACGAGCGATTCCTGCGCCTGGCGCTCGGCATGGTGGTGCTGGCCGTCTGCCGGTACGGGGGCCTGGTCGCCGGCCTGCTGGCCGGCGCCGGCCTGACCGGGTCGGTCCTGGCGGGTACGGCCGTCGCGCTGCTGATCCCGCCGGTCCTGGCCCAGTTGACCCGGTCCCGGATCGACACGTCGGGCGGCACCGGCATCACCACCCGGCAGGTCGTCACCGCCTGCTCGGCGACGCTCGCGATGCTCGTCGTCTCCTACGCCGACCTGCTCCTGGCCCGCCACCTGCTGCCCGCGGACGCCTCCGGCGCCTACGCGGTCGGCACGGTCCTCACCAAGGGCGCGCTGTGGGCGCCGCAGGTCGTCACGGTGCTGGCGCTGCCACGCCTGGCGCAGGGCAGCCGGCGGACCCTCCTGGTCGCTCTCGGGCTGGTGGCCGGCTGCGGCGCGTCGCTGGTGGCGGCGTCGGCGCTCGCCGGTGGGCTCGCGTTCCGGCTGGCGGGCGGCGCCGACTACGTCGTCCTCGGCCGCTACGCGCCGGTCTTCGCTGCCACCGGCGCCCTCTACGCGCTGGTCTTCGTGCTGGTCAACGCCCAGGTGGCGGCGGGCGCCCGGTGGCCGTCCGCGCCGTTGTGGGCGTCGACGGTCGGCCTGTTCGTGGTCGCCGAGTGGCTGGTGCCGCACACCTTCACCGCGATCATGTGCTGCGCGATCGGCACGGCCGCGGTGGCACTCGCGCTCACCGCGCTCACCGCGCTCGCGGGTCAGACGAGCCGGCGAATGTCGCCGTACGCCCGGTAGAAGCCGCCCCGCGAGGTCCGGCGGCGTCGCACCGGGGAAGATCCGCGAGGCGCTCGGTGGGACCCGGTGGCCATCCCTCGTACTTCAACGCGCGGCGGCTGCGGTGTTGGCATCGCTGGTTCTTTCCTTGAGCGCCTCGATGTCGCGCGCCATTCGCTGGCCGATGTGTCCGATGAGGCGGGTCAGGTCGGCGCAGTAGACCGATGGATTGAGAAAGCCGCTGCCGACCCGGTAGCGGTGCGGGTAGTAGCCACCGCCGCAGATTTTGTGGATCGGGCAGGCCAGGCAGGTGTCGCAGAGCGCGGCGGAGCCGCGCTGCCGGGCGACGACTCCGGGATGCAGCAGGGCGTCGTCGAGCGAGTTGTTGAAGATGTCCAGGCCGGTGGCCGGCGCTCCCTCGAAGGACGATTTGAGGGAGTCGACAAGTTCGAACGTGCCATCGGTCTCGATGACGATTATTCCGGCGGCGCCGAGCCCGACGGTCTCCGACCGACCGGTCCCGCCGAGGATGAGCGTCATGATCTCCTCGAAGAGGAAGATCCGGGTGGGCGGGGGCGCGGTGTCGTACCAGCGGTCGAAGATCTGAATCAGCCAGTCCGCGTGCGGTGTCGAGCCGGGATCTTCGCCCCGACCCGGTGGCGGCTCATTCCAGTTTCCGTGCGGCAGCAAGAAGTTGATCATCGGGGGCGAGCAGGCGAGCAGCGCTTCATACACGTCGATTGGGTCGTTCGCCGTGTCTACCGTGCACAGGACGCCGGCGAACAGGTCGCGGTAGGCGGGCCGACGCAACCGCTCCAGACCGCGCATGACGAGGTCGTAGCTGCCGCGCCCATCCGCGTAGCGGCGGTGCCGGTCGTGGCCTTCGCGGTCACCGTCGACGCTCACGCCGACTCGGATGTGGTGCTCCCGCAGCACCGGCAGCACGTTGTCGTCGAGCAGTACGCCGTTGGTCTGCATGGTGAGCGTCACCGGGCTGCGAGCGGTGGCCGCGTTTCGGAAGGCTGTCGCCGCGTACGCGAGCGTGGACGGGCCGGCGAGCAGCGGCTCACCGCCGTGAAGAATGACTTCCACTCGGGACAGTTCGTTGTGCGCTCTGATGTGTTCGCCGATTCGTCGCGCTGCCTGGTCGATCGTTTCCTGGGTCATCGCGACCGGCTTACCCCGCCAACTTTGGTCGGCGAGCTCGTACATGTAGCAGTAGTCGCATGATAGGTTACAGCGCCCATGTAGCTTGATGATGAATTGATAGAACGGCACTGGCCGCCAATGGGGATCGGCCAGTGCCTGCTTGACCACCTCCATCGTCGGCCACTCGTCAGGGTCCACCGCCGACCGTTCGGCCTCCTGCTGGTTCATCGACCCCTCCTACTTGTCGCCTGGTTGAATCCTTGTGCCAAGAATCCTTCTGCCGGCGTGCGACGCCATCCGGGCCGCACGTACCGGCAGAAGGCAGGCGGTCTCAGTCCACCGGAGCTACCGACTCGATCACGCCCCGCATGAGCGGCGCGATCAGTCGATAGGTGCCACCCCGTTGTCGAACGCCGGGTAGCCCTGCTGCGCCACCCCGTTGTCGAACGCCGGGTAGCCCTGCTGTGCCGCCCCCTCCTCGCCACCGCGGTTGAGGGTGCCGGCCGATTCGCCGACGACGCGGGCCAGCGCACGGCTCAGCGCCGTGTCGTCGGATGCCGCTGCCTGAGCGTTGCTCACCCCGACGCCGACGGCCGCGGCGGCCGCCGCAACCGCGGTCGCCGCGATGATCGCCGCCCGCCTGACCTGGTCCTGTCCGGTTCGTTCCGGCATTGAATTCTCCTCTCGCCGGTGCTACTGCTTCCTGGTTGACGCTCTGTAGACGCCGGCCTCTGCTGCCACGTGGCCCGGCGCGGGAGCGCCGCTGGCACAGCTTCACCCGTGAACCTTCAAGAGATCTTGTCCGATCCTTGAATTGCCCGGTCAACAGCGGTGTAGGCATCGACCGGCCCGAGAGCCGCGGCCTCGACCCGGCGCATCCGGCGGTGCAGCAACACCGCGCCGGTGAAGACCATCGGCGCGACGAGGGCCCGCAGCGAAGTGAACGGCATGCCGAGCAGCAGCCCGCTGGTGGCGCCGAACCCGATCGCGCTGGCCCGGTGCGCCCACACCGCCCGGAGCTGCCCACGGAACGTCGACGTCCCGTGGTGGTGCAGCGGGATCGCCAGCATCAGCAGTCCGACCAGGAATCCGTTGAAGACGGCGACCGTGCCGATCGCCACGAACACGTTGAGCCCCGGCACCAGCAGCAGGGGCACCAGCAGCAGCCAGCCGAGCTGGACCACCAGGGTAACCAGGACCGCCTGCCGGATGGCGACCCCGGACGCCCGCCACAGCGAGGGTGCCCGATCGGCCGTGACGGTGGGGGCGGTGAGCGGCTCGACCGGACCGAGCCGGCGCTCCAGCCGCCGGGCGAGCAGCACGTAGCACGGGGCGCCGAGCACGATGCTCAGCGGAAGGACGAGGTAACCGAGGGCGAAGTGCACGCCGACCCGTACGCCCCAGAGCAGGATCTCGCCGAGGATGTCGTGTATCCACTGTGGCCAGGTGTCGGCGAACCACTCGAACACGGCGGCGGTGCCAGCCTCGATCGTGTGCGCGATGCCGAACATCACCAGAGCCAGCAGCACCAGCGGAGCCACCGCGTAGGGCCAGAGTGAAGGGCTGCCGAGGAACCGCCCGGCGCCCCGGAAGAAGTAGCCGATCCCGGCACCGAGGTTCGCGATCGGCCGGGTGCCCTGATAGGCGGCGGTCCGCGCGGTCTGCGCCGCACCAGACGCCACCGAGGCAGCCGTCTGCGCCGCACCGGACGCCACGGAGGCCGCGGCCTGCGCGGCTTCGCCGGCCATCGCCCGGCCCACCCGGCGTACCGCCTCGACGTCCGGTACGGGCAGTTGCCGGGGAATCCACTGCCGCTGCGGATCGTCGGCCGAGGGCGGCTCCACCGGCACCAGTGCGGACGCCTCGGCCGGGACGACCTGGTGCGGCAGGGGATTCGCCACCGGTACGTCGGGCGGGGCGGCCTCCCCCGGACGGATCGGGATCGAAGGTTCCGGCTCAGGCGTACGCATCAGCCTCGACGACCTCTCGTTCATCGGGTAAGCCGTGACCGCGCTTGCCAGCGGGTTCGGGGGCTGCCCTGGCACATCTCAGACGGGGAGGATCTGGACTTCGTACTTCCGTATCTCGGGATCACGCGTGACCAGTGCAAGCTGCTCGCAGCGTGCCTGAGCGACCAGTATGCGATCGAATGGATCTCGATGTATCGGCGGCAGCCGACCCGCGGCCATGGCGTGGTCGGATGTGATGGGCAGCTCCCGGAAGCCGCTGCCCCGAATCCGCTCCGCCAGGTCGGCCGGCTCCTTGAGCTGGCCGATCGACTGCTTGACAGCGACCTCCCACACGGTCGCGGCGCTGACGTAAACGTCTGGCTCGTGGTCCAGCCGAGCCTTGAGGTGATCGGCCAGGGTCGGATCGTCGGTCAGCCACCAGATCACGACGTGGGTGTCCAGAAGCAGGTTCACCCGGTCATCCCGAAGTCCCGCGCGATGGCCTCGTTCACCTCGGGGGCGTCCCAGTCCTCCGTCGCGACGAGGCGACCCCGGAGGGAGCCTCGGCCGGTACGGTTCACCCGGTTGACCAGTGGAATCACCTTCGCGACCGGGGTGCCGGCCCGGCTGATGACGATCTCCTCGCCGCGTTCGACTCGATCGATGATCCGCGACAGGTTCGTTTTGGCGTCGTGGATATTGAACTGGGCGGCTTCGTGCGACATGTTCCCTCCTTAGCTAGGAGGTTAGCCCAGGTCTCTGCCGGCTGGTGGCTACGCTGGCCCGATGACGACGAACCCGGTCCGCCGGACAGGCGTACGCGGGGATCATCGGTGACGCAACGGGTCCTGGTCGTCGACGACGACGAGACTGTCAGTGATGTGATCTGCCGTTACCTGGAGCGCGCCGGCTACCGGGTCGACCACGTCGGGGACGGCGCCCTGGCCCTGACCGCCGTCGCGCGGCAGGCACCACATCTGGTGGTACTCGATCTGATGCTGCCCGGGGTCAGCGGGCTACAGGTGTGTCGCGAACTGCGGGCACGACCGGACAACCTGCCGATCATCATGCTGACCGCGCTCGGCGACGAAGCCGACCGGATCCTCGGCCTGCAACTCGGCGCGGACGACTACCTGACCAAGCCGTTCTCGCCCCGGGAGCTGGTGCTCCGGGTGGGGTCGGTGCTCCGCCGCGCCAGCGGGGAACCACCAACCGGGCGGTCGGAGGTGCTGACCGACGACGGTCTGGTGCTCCGCACCGGACCTCGGAAGGCCCACCTGGACGGCACCGAGCTGGCGCTGACGCTGCGAGAGTTCGACCTGCTCGCGCACTTCCTGCGGCAACCGTCCCAGGTGTTCACCCGTGCCGAACTGCTGCGGCGGGTCTGGGGATGGGACTTCGGCGACCACTCGACGGTCACGGTGCACGTACGGCGGCTCCGGGAGAAGATAGAGGTCGACGCGGCGGCCCCGCGGCGGATCGTGACCGTGTGGGGCGTCGGTTACCGCTACGATCCGGCCGATGCGTGACGTCGCGCTGATCTTCGTGATCGCCCTCGGCGCCGCGGTCGTCGTCGGCTCGGCCGGCGCGGTCCTGCTTCGTCTGCTCCGCCGCAGCTCGATCACGGTGCACCTGTGTGTCCTGCTGACCATCACGGTGCTCGCGGTCGTCGTCGGCGTGGCCGCCGTCGCGGAGGCGATGTTCCTGTCCCCGCACGACCTGGAGGTGGTCCTGATCACCGTCGCGGCGGCGGCGACGGTGAGCCTCGCCGTGGGTTGGCACTTCGGACGGCGACTGGCCGCCGCGGCGGTCTGGGCGAAGCAGGCCCGCGATCGGGAGCGGCATCTGGAGAAGGGGCGCCGCGACCTCATCGCCTGGGTGTCGCACGACCTGCGCACCCCGCTCGCCGGGCTGCGGGCGATGGCGGAGGCGCTGGAGGACGGGGTCGTCAGCGACCCGGCGACGACCGGGGAGTACCACCGACGGATCCGGGCCGAAACGGACCGGATGACTCGCCTTGTCGACGACCTGTTTGAACTGTCCCGGATCAACGCCGGGGCGCTTGCCCTGTCCCTGACCACGGTTTCGCTCCGCGAGGTCGTCTCGGACGTACTGTCCAGCACGGCGCCACTGGCCGCCGCACGACGGATCCGGCTGGTCGCGACGGAAACCGGCTGGCCGACGGTGTCGGCCAGCGAGCCGGAACTGACCCGGGTGGTGGCCAACCTGCTGGTCAACGCCGTCTGTTACACCCCGCAGGACGGAACCGTCCGCATCGAGGCAGGCCGCGAACGGGAGTCCGCCTGGCTGTCGGTGTCCGACACCTGCGGAGGCATCCCACCGGCGGACCTGCCCCGCCTGTTCGACGTGGCGTTCCGGGGCGAGCCCGCCCGCACCCCCCGGCAGACCAGCGCGGGCGCGGGCGCCTCGGGCGGACTGGGACTCGCGATCGTCCACGGATTGGTCGAGGCGCACGGCGGCCAGGTGGAGGTACACAACACCGCCGAAGGATGCCGTTTCGTCGTCCGACTGTCGGCCGCCTGATCCATATCAACCGGGCCACGCCGCCTGCCGTCCGGGTCGCGGGGAGGTCACCGGTCAGGTGGCTCGCAGTTCCGCCGCCCCGAACGAGACCGCGAAGCGCTTGCACCAGATCGAGACGCTGCGGAAGTCCGCTGGATCGAACGAGCGCGGAAGCTCGTACACCTGGTTGCCGCGATTGCCCTTGAGCCGCGCCACCTCCAACCACTCACCGTCGTCGAACAGCCGCCAGCCCGCCTTACCCGCCACCACCGGCTGGTCGGTCAACCAGACCCGCAGGTCCGGCCCATTCGACGTGTCGAGATCATGCAGTACGAGCAGGTGCTGACCGTCGGGCCGTCGGATGATCTCCGCTCGCCCCGTCGTCGTGTGCTCATGGGTGATGAAGGCACCCCTGGCCAGTACCTGGTTCGACGCCGGGGAAGCGGACCCGGCAGGGGCCGGAGTCGTCGTACCGGAAACGCTCGGTGCCGCCGAGGTCGTCACGGGCACGATGGGAAGGGCGTCGTCGACCTGGCTGTCCGTGACCAGCTTCCAGGGCTGGAACCAGTAGAGGCCGAACGCTGCCACGATGCCGAGAACCACCACACCGGCCCAAGCGAACGGTGATCTGAAGACCCGCTTCAACATGCGTCGAATGTACGGCGACGGCACCTGCGGAAACGCCCGACGCGTCTTGCGAAACCCTTACGGTCCCGATCCGCTGCCCTGTCCGGAGCCACCTCGGTCGGCCGGGTCGAGGTGGGTTCCGCTCACCACCGCCCTCGATTGGGCGTGGGCCGGGACGGGTCGACGAACCAGCAGCGGTAGTGCCGGCTCTGCCAATGCAACATGGCCTGCCGGAAGCGCTCCGCCTCGGTGCGGGCGACGCGCTCCGCCCGTCGCAGGTGCTCCAGTTCGTCGGCGAGGCGGCCGAGGTAGTCGTACACCTCTTCCGGGTCGAGGCCGCGCCACCGCGAACGGAACGCGGCCGCGCGGACCTGGGCCGGCTGGATGCGCCGCCCGGCGCGATAGCTCATCGCCGCTCTCCGGCCGCTGCCGGCGGATGGGTGTGTCGCACGTCGGTCCTCCGTCAGGGATGGCATGGGCGGCACCGAGGCGGGCGGGGTCGGCCGTCGGCTGCCCGGACAGCCGACGGTCGGAGCCCGGCACCCGCCCCGGGCCCTTCTCCCGCTTCCGGCCGCCGTGCCCCCACAGCGCCCGGAAGAGGCTCTAGCTGGTCGCGCCGGTCAGCCGATCGGTGTACGACGCCAGCGCGCCGGCCGCCTCGGTCAGGCTGGCCGTCATCAGGCCGAGCTGCTCGGCGGCCTGCGACCACTGCTCGGTCACGGTGTCGGTGGAACAGTCGGGGTCGCCCGCGTCCCGCAGCCGCTGCCCGGCGCCCCGGAGCCGGTCGGGCAGCCCGGCGATCCGCTCGGCCACCTCGGCGAACTGGGTCTGTGACACGGTCAGCATGCCGGCGACCTGCCCGATGCTGGTCACGTCATCCCGGCCGAAGCGTTCGTGCACCCGCCGGATGCCGCCGCCGACCAACTGTTCCGCGTGGTTGGCCAGGTCGAGCGCGTCCTCGGTGCAGCGGCGGGCCTGCCGCAGCTCCGGGTGCGCCGAACCGGCCCCGGTCCGCTCCAGCAGCGCGGCCGCCGCCGAGACGGTCAGGTAGGCGTCCCGCAGCTCGCCCGCGACCTGCTCGGCCGCCCACGCCGCGCTCGCCTCCGGCGTGTCCGTCGGGATGTCCTGCGGTGTGGCGTCCGCCGTCCGCGCTTCCGGGACCGTCACCGCACACCTCCGGTGGGTGCGTCGGTGGCCCACTGCTCGGAGAGTGAGCCGACGTCGGCCAGGAACCGCGACAGCTCGTCCTCCGACAGCGGCTTGAGCAGGCTCCGGAGGAGCAGCATCTCCACCTCGATGACGAGGTTGGGGTCGAGCTGCTCCACCTGGCTGATGTCGCCGGTCGTCGCGCTCTCGATCAGGCTCTCGGCGACCTTCGCATCGAAGTCGAAACGGGTGCGCACGATCTCGATGCGGGTGTCGGCGACGAACTGGATGATCGCCGCCCGGTCCGAGAACGCCGCCAGGTGCCGCCGGGCCGCCAGGAAGAACCCGGCCCCGACCACAAGTCCCAGCTCACCCCAGCCCTGCTCGTCCAGCTCCGCACAGCGCTGGCGGTATGCCTCCGCGTCACTCCGGGCCAGCTCCCGGATGAGTTCGAGGTAGGTACTCCGGTCGGCTGTGGGTGTGCCGGCCACTTCCGTCACTGTCACCTGGGCCCCTTCCACGAGGTGTGATTGGCGTGCCGGGGCAGCCCGAACCACCAGGTCAGGTTCGGGTCCACTGATCGGTGGCCCGATGGCCACCCCGACACGTTTCCGGGCCGTACAACCCGGGGGAAGCGGAACACCAGGCCGCCGAGCGAGGAGTTCCACGCCGCTAAACGTACAGAACTTAGTTACCTGGGTCAACAACCATCTTGTAGATACCTACGCGGTCATGGTCAGATAGGGGTGCCGAGCGAGGAGTACCACCAGATGACCAGTCGACCTGCTGACTACCTACGTGTTGTCGAAGCCATAACCGACCAGATCCGCAGCGGAGAGCTGACCCCTGGCGACAAGCTGCCCAGCTACTCGCAGCTCGCCGGGGAGTACAACGTCAGCATCTCCACCACGCAGGCCGCGTTACGGATCCTTCGTGAGCGAGGTCTGGTCGAGGGCCACCAGGGCAAGGGCACCTACGTGACCCAAAATCCGCCACTGGCGTAGGCACGCTACGTCCTTGGCGATTGCCTACTCGTGCGAGCCGACGGCCCGGAGGTAGCCCCGCAGACTGTCTTGCGAGAGACGGAGAAGGCTGCATGATTCCTCGACAGCCCTCCGGGCCCCGCTGAGCTGACCGTTAATCCGCTGGAGAAGATCCGCGCGGCCACCCGCCAGCACCATCATCAGCCGGCCGTGGTTGTCGCGGACGGTGTAAAGCAACCTGAGCTGACCCTGATGATTCTGGTCAATCGCCTCGATAATCCGTTTGATCTCCCCGGCAATGTCGCCGACGCTGGCCGCACCCGATCGGGCACGTCGAGCGGCCCGGCGTTCCTTGAGAGTGTCAAATGCCGCCGTCACAGCGGCTTTGGCTCCCGCGCCGACCGCTGCACCCAGCACCACCCCAACTCCGCCAAGCAGGTGCGCCGAGACTGGTAGTCCCTGTTTGGCCGCCGCCGTGCCAGCGGCCAAGCCGAGGACGGCTCCGCCCCACTCGCTCAACTTCTCCAGAAGCTTGCCCAAGCCTTCCTTGGGTGCCTCGTAGCGCAGGTTGCGAAGGTAGCCGCTCTCTGGCCGGCTCCCGCCGCGATAGCCACGCCGCCGGTAGTTCACAGTTCTACGACGGGATCCAGGAACGCGCACTGTGTCGCGATCATCATCGGCAGGTTGACCGCGACCTCCCGGGCGACCTTCTCGGCGGTCAGGCCGATCGGTTCCTCGCTCTCCTCCAACTCCTCCTCATCCGCGCGTGCGAAGTAGTCGCACGCCTCCCACAGGTTCGGGTGCAGGAAGGAGAAGGCCCACATCACGTACGCGTCGTTGTGCACCGCGACCAGGGGTCGACTGTGATGGCCCATCTGGTGAAACTCGGGTTCCTCCGGGGTGGTGCCCATCCCCTCGGCGGTCGGGAACAGACGGTAGCGCCGGAACAGCCCCTCCAACGGCCCGTCGGGGTCGAACTCCAGCAGCAGTCCTCTGTCGATCAGGCCCTCGACCAGGCGCGCGGCGTCCGGCTCGGGATTTGGTGCGGTCAGCAAGGACTCAACAAGTCGGTCGCGGTCGACCCGCAGCTTCGAGTGACCTTCCACATCGAGGAAGGCTGCGCCGTAGACACCAACCTCGGCCGAGTCCAAGTCCACCATGTCGCCGCCAACGTGGATCGTCCAGGTTTCCGGCTCGGGGTCCGCTGGGCGAACGTACCTGTGCTGCGGTCCAAGGCTGAAGCCAACTGGAACGATGACGCGGGCCATGCGGGTCCTTCCGGCGATGCTGGTGCCGCCGACCATACCGAAGTAGACACGCCCCGTCAGCCCTCAGGCGACGGGCGGTAACTCAGCAGCCTGACTTCCGTGGCTCCCAGTACGGCTCGCCGGGCCTCAACACCCGATTTCATCCATAGACGAAACGCCGTACCCTACTGACCCGAACGTCCTTCATGTACCGAAGACCTGGGGAAGTAGCTACGTGATCACTGGTGAACTGAAGGGCCGGATCGACCGGATCTGGGACGCCTTCTGGTCGGGCGGCATCTCGAACCCGCTTGAGGTGATCGAGCAGATCACCTACCTGCTCTTCATCCGACGGCTGGATGACCTGCACACGCTCGCCGAGAACAAGGCCCTGCGAACGGGCAAACCGATCGAGCGCCCCGTCTACCCGGACGGCACCGATCCGCAGGGCAGGCCGTACAAGGATCTGCGCTGGTCGCGCTTCAGGCACGCCGAACCTGGT
Organism: Plantactinospora sp. B6F1; assembly: GCF_040120695.1. NCBI lineage: Bacteria > Bacillati > Actinomycetota > Actinomycetes > Micromonosporales > Micromonosporaceae > Plantactinospora > Plantactinospora sp. B6F1. The sequence goes on from NZ_JBEEAC010000009.1 coordinate 143,239, forward strand.
GAGATGTTCGAGATCGTCGGGCAACACGTCTTCCCGTTCCTGCGCACGCTCGGCGGCGACGGCTCCACCTACTCCACCCACATGAAGGACGCCCGATTCACCGTCCCCAACGCCGCCCTGCTGTCGCGGGTGGTCGACATGCTCGACGGCGTTTCGATGGACGACCGGGACACCAAGGGTGACCTGTACGAGTACATGCTCGGCAAAATCGCCACGGCCGGTCACAATGGACAGTTTCGGACACCGCGACACATCATCCGGCTCATGGTCGAGATGGTCGGCCCCGGACCGGACGACACCATCTGCGACCCGGCCTGCGGCACTGCCGGCTTCCTCATGGAGGCGAGCGAATACATCCGGCGCGAGCACCCGGGCGCCTTCCACGACCCCAAGCGCAACCACCACTTCCACCACGACATGTTCCACGGCTTCGACTTCGACAGCACGATGCTCCGAGTCGGCAGCATGAACATGCTGCTACACGGTGTCGAGCACCCGGTGATCGAATACCGCGACTCGCTCGCCCAAAGCGTCAGCGACGAGGCCGAAAAGTACTCGATCATCCTGGCCAACCCACCGTTTGCCGGGAGCCTTGATTACGAGAGCACCGCGAGGGACCTGCTTCAGGTAATCAGGACCAAGAAGACGGAGTTGCTGTTCCTGGTACTTATCCTACGGCTACTCAAGCCTGGCGGCCAGGCTGCGGTGATCGTGCCCGATGGAGTGCTCTTCGGATCAACCAAGGCGCACAAGGAGCTTCGCCGAATGCTAGTGGACGACCACAAGCTCGACGCCGTGGTCAAGCTGCCCGGAGGGACCTTTAAGCCATACGCCGGGGTGTCGACTGCGATCCTCTTCTTCACCAAGACCAACAGCGGCGGCACAGACAACGTCTGGTTCTACGAGGTAACCGCCGATGGCTTGAGTCTCGACGACAAGAGAACCCCTTTACTAGCAACCGAAAAGCTTGGCCCAACACCCTTGGGTGAGTTCTCCGAGGCTGACCACGTCAGGAACAACCTACCGGACGCCCTGGCCCGTTGGACAGAACGCAACGACGCCGAAAGGAAGCGGGCACGCAACGAGCAGAGCTTCTGCGTTCCTAAGGATGACATCGTCGCTCAGGATTACGACCTTAGCCTCAACCGCTACAAAGCGGTGGCTCACGAAGAGATCGAACACCGCCCACCTCTAGAGATTTTTGCTGAACTCGAACGCCTTGAAGTCGAGATTCAGCAGGGCATGGCCGATCTGAAGGCGTTGTTCAAGTGATGAATAATGGATGGGAGATCGCCCCTCTAGGCAAAGTAGTCGATTTTTTCGCCGGCTCAAGCTTACCGCCTGGAGAATCCTACGGGTCGCAAAGTGGCGGCTACTTCCTCATGCGGGTTTCGGACATGAACCTTCCAGGAAACGAGGTAGAGGTGAGGGCTTGCCGAAACTGGAGCCCTATGCCTGGAGCCCGATCGGCGACTTGCCCTGCGGGATCATTGATCATCCCGAAGCGAGGCGGTGCTATATCAACGAATAAGAAACGGATGACGACGAGGCCATCCATTCTTGACCCCAATCTCATGGCACTATGGCCACATCCAGGCAAGGTTGACCTTAGGTTCTTGTACCAATGGCTTCAACGTTTCGACCTCGCAAGTCTTACTACCGGCAGTTCGGTCCCTCAGCTCAACAAAAAAGACCTTGATCCACTACCGTTTCCGTTGCCCCCGTTGGAGGATCAGCAACGGATTGCAAGGGTGCTGGATCGGGCCGATGAACTGCGAGTTAAGCGGCGGAGTGCGCTCGCCCATCTAGGAGAGCTAACCAAGTCCATCTTTCTCGATATGTTCGGCAATCCGATGGATAACCCGCGAGGTGACGAAGTTCGTCCACTAGTCGAATGGGTCGATGTAAACCGACCGATCACATACGGAATCCTGAAGCCGGGCGAGAACCGGGCCGACGGGGTAAAGTACATCCGCGTTGTTGACATCAAGGATGGCGCAATCGATCTGACCGACATTCGCAGCACCACATCTGAAATCTCGCACCAATATAGGAGGTCGACATTGCGACGCAATGACCTCTTGATGTCGATTCGCGGGCACGTCGGTCGCCTAGCACAGGTCCCGGCAGCACTAGAAGGAGCCAACATAACCCAGGATTCGGCAAGGCTTGCGGTAAACGAAGATTCTGCTCGTTACGTAATGGAGTGCCTCCGATCTTCCGGGCTTCAACGTTGGATGAAGCAACGAGTAAAGGGGGCCGCAGTACAGGGGATTAACCTAGCCGACGTCAAGATGATCCCGCTTCCCACCCCGCCTCTTGCGCTCCAACAAGAGTTCGCCCATAAGGCGATCACCATAGATCATCTAAAGTCTAAACATTCGGCGAGCTTGTCCCAGTTGGACGAGCTGTTCGCGTCGTTGCAGGATCGGGCTTTCCGCGGGGAGCTGTGATGTGTCAGTATCGAGGGTTGCCCACCTCCGGGGGAGATCATCTTCGATGAGCAACTTCGCGTTCCTGCACACCGAGTGGCCCGAGCTGTTCACCGAGGCGAGGCGGGCCGAGCGCTACGTCTACGCCGACACCCGGATGACCTGCCTCTATGCCCGTCGGTGCCTGGAACACGCGCTGAAGTGGCTCTACCGTGCTGACGGCACGCTCCGGATGCCGCGCAGGGACACGCTCGATAACATGATCACCGAACCGACCATGCAGCACCTGGCCGGTCCCCCGATCACCACGAAGATGCACCTCATCCGGCGGCTGGGCAACAAGGGCGTGCACGATTCTCGCGTCGTACCCGAACGGGAAGCTGTCGCGGCCGTCCGCGAGCTGTTCCATGTGACGTACTGGATCGCCCGCCGCTACACCCGCGACCCGGCGGCGATGCCACCCAGCGGGCTTGCCTTCGACGCCTCGCTCATCCCCCGCCCGACGGACGTCCGGGCCCAGTCCCGGGCCGAGATGCAGGCGCTCAACGACCGGCTCACCGCCCAGGACGAGGCGCTGGCCAAGGCCGAGACGGCAAAGGTCGACCTGGACGCCGAGATCGCCAAGCTGCGTAAGGAGATCGCGGCGGCCAAGGTTGCCAACGAGCGCCGGCCGGACACCCACGACTACGACGAGAAGCAGACCCGGGACCTCTACATCGACCTGTTGCTCGCCGAGGCCGGCTGGCGGCTCGACCAGCGACGCGACCGCGAGTTCCCGGTCACCGGCCTGCCCGGCGGCTCCAGCAACGGTCGGGCCGACTATGTCCTCTGGGGTGACGACGACAAGCCGCTCGCCGTCATCGAGGCGAAGCGGGCCCGGCACGACCCGATCAGCGGCCAGCAGCAGGCCCGGCTCTACGCCGACGCGCTCGAAGCCACGTTTGGCCAGCGCCCCGTCATCTTCTACACCAACGGCTACGAGATCTGGCTCTGGGACGACGCCGCCTATCCGCCCCGGCAGGTGCAGGGCTTCTACACCAAGGACGAGCTGCAACTGCTGGTGCAGCGCCGGTCCACCCGTCGGCAGCTCTCCTCGCAGCCGATCAACTCCGAGATCGTCGAGCGGCCCTACCAGCATCGGGCCATCCGGCGGATCACGGAGACCTTCGAGCAGGACCGGCAGCGCAAGGCGCTGGTGGTGATGGCGACCGGGGCCGGCAAGACCCGCACCGTCATCGCCCTGGTCGAGCTGCTGATGAAGGCCAACTGGGTCAAGCGGGTGCTCTTCCTCGCCGATCGGAAGGCGCTGGTCAAGCAGGCCACCAACGCCTTCAGGGCGCATCTGCCGGAGGCGACCGTCGTCAACCTTCTCGATGACAAGGTGACGCCGGGCCGGGTCTGCGTCTCGACGTACCCGACGATTATGGGCCTGATCAACCAGACCGACGGTGACCTGCGCCGGTTCGGGCCGGGCTACTTCGACCTGGTGGTGATCGACGAGGCGCACCGGTCGGTCTACCAGAAGTATCGCGCCATCTTCAGCTACTTCGACTCGCTCCTGGTCGGGCTGACCGCCACCCCCAAGGACGAGGTGGACCGCAACACCTACAGCCTCTTCGACCTGGAGGACGGCGTCCCCACCGACGCCTACGACCTGACGGAGGCGGTCGGCGAGGGCTGGCTCGTCCCGCCGAACGTCGTCGCCGTCGAGCTGCGGATTCAGCGCAAAGGGCTGCGCTACGACGACCTCAGCCCGGAGGAGAAGGACCGCTGGGACGAGTTGGAGTGGGGCGACGAGGACGGCGAGATCCCCGACGGGGTCGACCCGGAGGCGGTCAACAAGTGGTTCTTCAACGCCGACACCGTCGACAAGGTCCTCGAATACCTGATGACCCGGGGGCACAGGGTCGCCGGTGGCGACCGGATCGGCAAGACGATCATCTTCGCCAAGAACAACAACCACGCGAAGTTCATCGCCCAGCGCTTCGACGCCAACTTCCCGCACTACAAGGGCGACTTCGCCCGGATGATCACCCATCAGATCGAGGACAACCAGGACCTCATCGACAAGTTCTCGAACCCGGAACGGACCCCGCACATCGCGATCTCCGTCGACATGCTGGACACCGGCATCGACGTACCCGAGGTGGTCAACCTCGTCTTCTTCAAGATCGTGCGGTCGAAGACGAAATTCTGGCAGATGCTCGGCCGGGGCACCCGGCTCCGACCGGATCTCTTCGCCCCCGGCGTCGACAAGAAGGACTTCCTCGTCTTCGACTTCTGCGGCAACTTCGAGTTTTTCGGCCAGAACCCGACCACCACCGAGGGCTCGGTCAGCCCGACCCTGACCGAACGGATCTTCAAGGCCAAGGTGGAGCTGGTCAGCCAGCTCGACCAGCGCCTCACCACCGACGGCGGCCCGGCCGACGACACCGACGGCACGCACAGCGAGGCCGGCCTCCGCCGGGACCTGGCCCGCGACCTGCACCGCCGGGTCCGCGCCATGCGCCTGGACAACATCGTCGTACGCCCACACCGCCGCACGGTCGAGTACTTCTTCGACTTCGCCAACTGGCAGACCCTCAGCGGTGAGGCGGCCGAACGGCTCACCCACGAGCTTGCCGGCCTGCCGAGCGAGGTGAAGGACGACGGCGAGGAGGCCAAGCGGTTCGACCTGATCATCCTGCGGCTCCAGCACGCGGTGATCACCGGATACGGCCGGCACTTCGCCAAGCTCCGCGCCAACGTGCAGGAGATCGCCTCGGCGCTGCTGGAACAGACGACCATCCCGGCCATCCGGGCCGAGGTGCGGCTGCTCGACGAGGTGGCCACCGACGAGTGGTGGCAGGACGTCACCCTGCCGATGCTGGAACTCGCCCGACGACGGCTCCGCAACCTGGTCCGGCTGGTACCCAAGGCGAAGCGGCGCATCGTCTACACCGACTTCGCCGACCAACTCGACAGCGAGACCGAGCTGGCGTTCGTCGGCGTGAGCGTCGGCACCGACCGGGAGCGGTTCCGCGAGAAGGTACGGGTCTACCTGCGTGCCCACGAGGACCATGTCGCCCTGCGGAAACTGCGACGCAACCGGCAGCTCACCAGCACCGACCTGGCCGAGCTGGAGCGGATGCTCGCCGGGAGCGGGGTCGGCGACCGGCAGGACATCGACCAGGCGCGGCGGGCCGCCGAGGGCCTCGGACTGTTCATCCGGGGCCTGGTCGGGCTCGACCGGGAAGCGGCCCAGGAGGCGTTCGGCGAGTTCCTCGACGGTCGTACGCTCAACGCGTCCCAGCTCGACTTCGTCAACCTGATGATCGGCGACCTGACCGCGAACGGCGTGATGAAGCCCGAGCGCCTCTACGAGTCCCCGTTCACCGGAGTCGCACCACGCGGCCCCGAGACGCTCTTCGCCTCCGACGAGGTGGACGAGCTGATTTCGATCGTCAATGCGGTACGGGCTAGGGCGGTTCCGAGAGCCGAGGTCGCGTAGTACGCGCAGCCCTTGCCCACCCGACAGATCACAGAACCTGACGTGCCAGCGATCGACGGTGCTCTGCCACCGTGCCGGTGGCCTCGTCGAGGACGAACTTCGACCCTGCCCCGACGGATCCCGTCGATGCCCAGCGCCTCGACAGGTCGTTGAGCCCTTTTGTGCCCCAAGATCCGCCACTCGCCCAGGGTAGAGCGCCTACCCGAGCGCGACGTTTTAGCTCTTCGGACGATGTCGCGTCATGATCCGGATGGTGAGCATGAGTCGTTCTTGTGTTCATAATCTTGGAGGAACCATGCGAACGCCTCGGGGCTTGCGCTCAACGGTCATCTCGGCCGTCGTCGGAGCGGCCTGCCTCGCTGCCCCGACAACCGCCTGGGCAGCAGGAACCCTTCCGGAGCGCCAGCTGGGCGGCAGCGTGCTGGCCGCCGATCCGGCGGGCGCCAACGGAACGGTGAAGATAGACGGCATCCCGCTCGACGACGGCGTCGCCAACGAGCCCCATGTCACCTGCGACTTTGAGGTCGCCTTCTTCAACTTCGACGAGGGCGAGCGGGCCAACATCGTCTTCACCGTGCACCCGCCAACCGGGTCGGGCACTGAACTGTTGCGCCGGGACAACGTACTGGTCAGTGACGACTCGAACGGCGGAGCTGCCCCCGACCCGGACGAGACCTTCAGATTCTCCGCGGACCAACTCGGGCTGGAGGGCTACCCCGCCCACCCGCAGCAGGGCTACCACGTCAAGCTGACCGTCGAGCGGATCGACGCACCGGGGGCTGGCAAGCACAAGGTGTTCTGGCTCGCCCCATGCCAGGGAGGGGAAACTCCCACCACCCCGCCGGCAACTCCCACCACCCCGCCGGCAACTCCCACCACCCCACCGGGTACGCCCAGCACCTCCGTCCCGGGTGGCGACAATGGCGGCTCGGCTGGCGGGGACGGCAGCCTGCCGCTCACCGGGCCGGCGGTCGGCGGCCTCGCCCTACTGGGCGTGGCACTCGTCGGTGCCGGCGCGACTTTGGTGATAATGCGCCGCCGCCGAAAGATCACCTGGACTGCCTGACCGCCACCCCTCGACGCCTAGAACAGCAACGCGCTGATGTCCCATGGGGGCATCAGCGCGTTGCTGTTTCGGGGCTCAGACTCTTCGGCCGTACTCCCACGCCTTGATTGTCACGTCGCGCAACCCGCTGGCGTCGAACGCTACGGCACGTCGATCGCGGAAGAACCGCCGCTGCTTCGGCTCGACGGTCCGCCGCACCATCTGTCGCGCACGCCATCGATAGTGCGTCGGCGTGAGCGTCGGCACCGACCGGGAGCGGTTCCGCGAGAAGGTACGGGTCTGCCTGCACGCCCACGAGGACCATGTCGCCCTGCGGAAACTGCGGCGCAACCGGCAGCTCACCAGCACCGACCTGGCCGAGCTGTCATCGGACACGCACCACTTCCTGCGGGCGTTGGAACCGCGATAGCCCTTTCCTTCGCTGATGGGAGGACCGGACGGCACGGGGCGGCCCAGCCCTCCCACCGTGCAGCCCTACTATTCCTTCGGGGTCACCGTGACGATGCGGCGGCGCCGGGCCAGCACGTGGAGCAGGACGCCGAGCGCGATCACCGCGGCTCCCACCCCACCGGCGAGGCCGGCCTTCACCCCGGTGATGGGAAGACTGCCGCCACCGCCACCGCCGCCCGTCACGTCGATCGACAACGGCGCCACGTCGTTGCTCGGCTCCGGGTCCTTCGACGCGCCACGGCTGGTGACCTTGATCGTGCCGTCGTCGCCCGGCGTGGACGTGATCCGCACCTTGATGGCGCCGGTCACCGTACCCGAGCCGGACGCCTTCGCCGGCCAGAAGCTCTCGATGCTGCACCACGTCTCGGGCGCCTCGTCGGTCACGTGGCCGTTTTCGTCGTGGAAGTAGCACCACCGGTCGCCGCCGCGGACCAGGACGGTGCCGCTCGGCGCGACGATGTACCAGGTGGCGGCACCATCCGAAGGACCGTGGTTGACCAGGGTGTACGGCACGGTCACGACGTCGCCGATCGCACCGGTCACCGGCTTCGCGGACACCGCGAAATCATTGGTGTTCGCCTTGGTCCACACCTTGTAGTAGGTAACGTTGTCCTCGGTGTCGACCTCGCGCGCGACCGATGCCGCCGCCTTCTTGGTGCTCCGGAAACCGCTCACCGCGTCGGCGAAGGACTTCCCCTTGCCCTTGCGGGTGGTTACCCGCGCCGCGCTCTCCCCCAGGTCGTCCAGGAGCCCGACCTCGAGGTAGCCGTCAATCTCGGTCGGACCCTCCAGGTTCTTGCCGAAGGCGGCGGTGAAGATGGTCTCGCCGGTCTCCGGGTCGAAGAGGAGGAAGCCCTCGTCGGGTGCGAGCGTCAGCGGCGCGGTACACACCACCTCGGACGGTCCGTAGACGTATCCCTCGGGGTGTTCACCCGGCCAGTAGTCGGTGTAGGTGCAGTCGTCGTACTCCTCGACCCACCGGCCACCGGTCGGGGTCTGGATGCGGACGTAGAAGCCCTCGGCAGGGCTGTCGCCGTCGTTGTAGAGGGCGCCCCGGAACCCCCGCTTGTCTCCGGGGCCGACCCGGTCGTCCGCGGTGTTGAGGTCGGCCGCCTCGGCGACCAGATCGGGGCCGGTCGGCACGACCGTGACCTCGAGATCCCCGCCACCGGTGTAGGTGGTGCCGTCGGGCGCCACGCCCCGGATCGTCGCCTTCACCGCGCCTGCCGGCCCCGGCTCCGAACGCGGCTTGCTGGCCAGCGTGAACGGATAGACCGACTCGACCTGGCCGGGCGCGAGGTTGGGGTATTCGCAGGTCACCACCGCGCCCGCGAGCTTGCACTCCTCGGCGTACTCCCACGCCTTGATCGTCACGTCGCGCAAGCCGCTGCCGTCGAAGGCCACGGTCACGTCGGTCGCGGGGGCATCGCCGTAGTTGTATAGGTAAACCGGGACGATCGTCTCGGTGTTGTCGATGTTCGCGTCGATGCCGTACGACACGAAGAGGTCGGGACTTGCCGCAGCCGCCGCCGATGGTGTGACGACCCCAGCCGAAAGGCCGGCAAGGATCGCGGCAGCCAATGCGGCCGCCCATCTGGTTTTGCTTGAGGACATGCAGCGGGAACTTACCGGAGCTGCACGCTGCCCGCTGTCCTTTTAGGCGCGCTTGGAGAACGCGACAATTGGACCCCGGTCGGCTCACGGTTGACGCGGGGCGGCCGGGCAGGACAGTTCTCTCGACCGTTGGTCTGCCGCCGCGCGATCCGCCGCCGCACAGCGTCGATAGAATCGTGCTTCCGCATTGCCAGCCGGAGGCGAGGAACGATGACCGACCCCGAACCGCCGTCCGAGCAGCCGCCGGCCTCCCCACCGGGCCCGCTGCCCCCGGGTCACGCCGCGCCCTCCGGCCCGCTGCCGGCGCCCGGACCTGCCCCGGCGCCACCGGGATACCCACCGGTTCCGGCCCAGCCCGGACATCCATCGGCCGGACCGCCGCCGAGCTACGGCACGCCGCCGATCCCGCAACAGGGTTACGGCGCACCCCAGCCCGGCTACGGCCAACCTCCCGTCCCGCCGCCCGGCTACGGCCAGCCCGGATATCCGCAACAGGGCGGGCAGCCGGTGCCGCCCGTGAAGTCGGGGTCGCGTACCGGGATGATCATCGGGATCGTGGCCGGCGGGGTGGCGCTGCTGCTCCTCCTGATCTGCGGGGTGGGCGGGTTCGTCTGGTACCAACAGCGGGACGACGGCGGAGACCTCTCTGCGGTGATCAACTACCGGGAGACGAACCCGGGCGCGCTCTCGACGGACCACGTGCAGGAGCCGGTGAGCTACCCGATGACCCCGCCGGCCGGCGGGCCGCACTTCCCGCGCTGGCAGAATTGCAACGGCGACGTCTACACCGCGCCGATCGTGGACGGCCACGCCGTGCACAGCCTGGAACACGGCGCGGTGTGGATCACATACCGGCCGGGTCTGCCGGCGTCCGATGTGGGCAAGCTGGTCGACCGGGTACGCGGGTTGTCGCACATGATGCTGAGCCCGTACCCGGGACAGTCGGCACCGATCTCGCTCCAGGCGTGGGGTTACCAGCTCACCGTCGAGGACGCCGACGACAAGGCGATCGGCGCCTTCATCTCGGCCTACCGGCAGACCGCAGCGATCGAGCCCGGCGCACCCTGCGGAGGCGGGATCACCACCACCCGGTAGCAACGGACAGCGCCTGGTGGCCTCACCGACGGCCTGCTGCCGTCCGGCCCCGCCACCAGGAACGCGCGGTCAGCCCGATCAGTACCGCGGCGGCGACGCCCGGACCACAGTGGACCAGCAGGACCCCGGCCAGGCTCGGTCCACCCCAGTCCTCCCGATAGCTGGCGGGATCGGTCATGTCGATCACGAACAGCTCGGCGACCGCACGAACGATCAGATAGAGCCCGAACAGGATTCCGACGGCACCGAGGGACTTCTTCATACGTCCAGAGGTTAGGAGAAGAGCCCCGACCTCCGCGTCACCCGCCGGTGGCACCGCCGGCCTCGTACCAGAACGGTACGTCGCCGGTGCCGACGGGTACTCCGGCGGGCGGACTCCTGCGCCGACACGACAATCCTGCCACCCGCGCCCCCACGGGGTGCCGGTCGAGGTCATTAGGTGGCGCGTTCCGCCGTGATACGCAGGGCGCGCTCACACCGTTCGCGGAAGTCGGTTGGCGCGGGCAATCGCGTCCCGGTGCGCAGTACGTCGACCGTCGGGTCGTGGCCCCGACATCGGACCCACTCCTGCACCACGTCGAGGCGGTCCTTGAGAACCGCGATCAAGACCCTGGCGTCGTAGTGGTAGTCACCAGACCCCTCGATCGGCGGTACCGGTAGCTGCGGGTTTGCCAGGACGATGCGAACCAGCAGTGTCGGCTCGCCGTCGCGCCACAGGCCCTCCGCCCCGCCAGGACCGTGATGCCCGGGCAATCTACCGCCCACCTGAACCCGGTCGGTGAACGCCACCTCCAACGCGTCGAGCAGGTCCGGCTGGTTGGTGCTGCTCAGCAGCTCGGCGACCGCGTCGCGGGCCGTGGCGTCCTCGATCAACGGGGCGGCGTCGACAAGCCAGCGGGCGACATCTCGGTGGAAGCCCGCCACAGGACCCCGGAAGTGCCGTGTCGTCGGGCTCAGGAGTCCGACCAGCCGAACGGCGGGAACGTGGGGCGTCGAGGCTGGATTCGACAGCGGGGTGAGCAGGAACGACACCGCAGCCGGGGTCAGCCAACCGGCCGGCGAGGTCGACATCCCGGCTGGGAGTGTGTGCACGAAGCAGTCGAGCAGATTCCGCAGCACCCGATAGTCGGTCGGCGTCGGCTCCAGGGCTCGGGCGGCCCGGCGCACCGACCATGTGTCCGACGACCAGGACAGCACGGCGGCGACAGTCCAAATCCGGCGGAATGGGTCGGCATTGCGTGGCTCCAGCCTGTCGTCGGCGTCCAGGAGAGAGTCGGACCGACGACGTGCACGCACGTCCAGTGCCCGTCGCCGCGACTGCCGTCGCCGGTTTCGGCTCCGTACCCGTCGCGCCGCCCGGCCGAGGTCGCTTTCGAACCGCCAGCAGAGCCACCAGGTGGCCGCACGGGCACCGAGGCGCCGTACCGGCCCGCCACTGCGGAGCGCTCGGGCCACCATCCCGCCGGCACCGGCCCGGTAGCCGAACGGAGGTACGCCGAAATCGTAGAGGAGCCGCAGCGCTATGCCGGCGCCGAGCAGCGCGATGGGAATCCCGATGGGAATCCCGGCAACAGGTACCGGACGAGGACCCAGTCGGTGCGCCGTGTCGTACAGGACAGTGATGCGGTCGTCAGGATCGCCCGCCCACCGGTAGGTGGTCATCTCCGTCACCCGAGAGTCGACGCAGGACAGACGGTAGACGTACCCGCTTGCGGTGTCCGACACCCACTTGCTTCGCACGTCGAGCACCGTGCAGACCGTGACGGCGCCCCGGTGCTCCAAGAGCCGGGGCTCGATCGCCTCCGACGAAGTCAGCAACGCGGCAAGGAGCAGGAAACCAGCGCCGAAGAAGACGACCGCTCTCGCGTACCAGACCTGGGTGAACAGGACGAGGACGAGTCCCGCGAGCCAGAGCAGGAAGAGCAGCGCCCGGCCCGCCGGGTTCTCCGCCAGCAGCGCGGGGCCGTACGCGGTGAGTAGTGGTTTCGCCGCAGTCAGCGCCATACCTACGACCGGGACGCCGACCGACAGGACGACCGCAGCCGGCAGCCGATCGAGGCACCGGCGTCGCGCTGAGACGCGTCGCCCTCCTACCCGCTCTCCCCGATCGCTGTCCATATCGATCCTCTGGTCGTTACGGGGGCCTCCAAGTCTATCGACGAAAATCGAAGGCGCGCCCGGTCACCGACGCCCTGCGGCTGCGCGTGACAGGACGCGGACCGCGTAGCCGAGCGCGCCGACGGCGAGCACGGCGAAGCCGGCCAGCACGTTGCCGACCGGCAGGGTGACCGCGAGCAGCAGGCAACCGGCCAACCCGAGACCGGCCAGGAACCGCACCGGAAGCCTGCGGCCCGGGTCCCGGCCGAGGGTCAGCGCGGCGGCGTTGGTGATCGCGTAGTAGATCAGCACCGTGAAACTGGAGAAACCGATGGCGTCCCGGACGTCACCGAGCACGACCACCAGGACCACCGCACCGGCAACGGCGAGTTCAGCCCGGTGCGGCACCCGGTAGCGAGGATGCACGGCGGCCAGCGCACCGGGCAGGTCACGGCGGCGCGCCATCGCCAGCGTGGTCCGGCCGACCCCGGCGACCAGCGCCAGCAGTACGCCGAGCACCGCCACCGTGGCCCCGGCCCGGACCAGCCAGCCCAGTCCGGGCAGCCCGGCGGCGTCGACCACCTCGGCGAGCGGCGCGGCCGAGTCCGCCAGCCGGGCCGGCCCGAGCACCGAGAGCGCGACCACGGCCAACCCCAGATAGATCGCCAACACCAGCCCGAGCGCGACCGGTACCGCCCGGGGAATGGTGCGCTCCGGGTCGCGTACCTCCTCGCCGAGGGTGGCGATCCGGGCGTATCCCGCGAAGGCGAAGAAGAGCAGTCCGGCGGCGGTGAGGATGCCGGCACCGGCCGGTCCGCCGACGGCGTCACCGAGCCGTACCGGCCGGAACTGCCCACCGAGGAGCCCCACCACCGCCACCAGGGCGAGTACGCCCAACGTGACCGCCACCAGCCACCGGGTGACCCGGGCGGTCTTCTGCACGCCGCGCAGGTTCACCCCGGTCACCGCCAGCACGGCGGCCACCGCGACCGGTCGGGCGTACCCCGGCCACAGGTAGGCCCCGATGGTCAGCGCCATCGCGGCGCAGCTCGCGGTCTTGCCCACCACGAATCCCCAGCCGGCGAGGAACCCGGCGAACGGGCCGAGCCGCTCCCGGCCGTAGACGTAGCTGCCGCCGGACTCCGGATAGCGGGCGGCGAGCCGGGCCGAACTGGTGGCGTTGCAGTAGGCGACCAGGCCGGCGACGGCCAGCGCACCCAGCAGACCGGACCCGCTGCCGGCGGCCGCGGTCGCCGGGCCGAAGACCACGAACACCCCGGCCCCGAGCATCGACCCCAGGCCGATGACCACCGCATCGGGTACGCCCAGCCGGCGCTCCAGCTCCTGCACGACCCGAGCCTAGAGGTCGTCGGTGAACACTCCACGTCGGTGCACCCCGCCGGGCAGGGCCGGCAGCGGTAGGTCGTCCCACGGCACCCGGTCGAGTATCCGGCCGAGAACGAGCCCGAGCAGCAGCCCGGCGACCGAGTCGGTGAGCCAGTGCCAGCCGAGGTAGATGGTGGTGCAGAAGACGATTGCCGGCGGGGCGATCCGGATGGCCCGGTAGAGCCCCACCGGGGCGTCCGGCCGGCCGAGCGTACGCAGTAGCGCGGCGAGCAGAACCGCGATCGCGGCGTACCAGACGATGGCGTTGCCGACGTGTCCAGACGGGTACGACAGGTCGAACTCGTCGGGCGGCAGGGTGGCGAAGATCCGCACGGACTGCTCGGGCGGCAGGTCCGAGCTTGGCGCGGCCCGATCGGTCCAGAGCTTCACCGGGCCGATGGTGAACGAGGTGAGCACGAACGCCCCCACACCGACCAGCAGCGGTCGGATCGACCGGGTACGCAGCGCGACCACCGCCCCCAGCCCGAACGCGAGTGGCATCAGCACCCAGCCGCCCTGACCAAGGAAGTTGAACACCACCGCCACCCAGTACGCCGGCTCCGGCCGGTGCGCATTGACCCAGTCCCGTACCGCCAGGTCGAGGCCGAGCAACTGACCGGCGGCGAGCGCGGCGGTCAACGCGACCACGGCCACGACCAGTACCCCGTCCAGCCACCAGCCCGACGGACGGACGGGGCGCGGCCGCAGCGGTCGGCGTACCGTCGTGGTTTCCCGCATTCCGCCCACGCTACCGGTCCGCCGCCCGGAGCCGGCGCAGGACGGCGGCCGGCGCGGGACGGCGACCAGCGCAGGCGCAGGACGGCGGCCGGCGATGTGTGCCCGCACACGTGAGGCAGCGCGGGGCGGCTCGGAGCGGCATGCTTGTTGCCGTGCGGATCACCTCGGCCCTCGTCGACCCGGCGCTGCTCGACCTCCCCTGGTCGACTCCGCTGGAGCAGTGGCCCGCCGACCAGTTGGTGGCGCTACCCCAGGGAATCTCCCGGCACGTCGTCAGATTCGTCCGTCTAGCCGGAACCGTGTACGCGGTCAAGGAGACCGGCGAACGGGTCGCCGAGCGGGAGTACGACCTGCTCCGCGCGCTGGAGCGGATCGACTTCCCGTCGGTGCGGGCGGTCGCGATCGTCGCCGACCGGCACGACGAACGGGGCGAGCCGCTCGACCCGGTGCTGATCACCCGACACCTCCAGTTCTCCCTCCCCTACCGGGCGCTCTTCTCGAACACGCTGCGTCCCGGGACACTCAACCGACTGCTCGACGCGCTGGCCGCGCTGATCGTCCGGATGCACCTGACCGGCTTCTTCTGGGGCGACTGCTCGCTGTCGAACACTCTTTTCCGGCGGGACGCCGGCGCCTTCGCCGCCTACCTGGTCGACGCCGAGACCGGCGCGCTGCGCGCTCGGCTCTCCAACGGGCAGCGGGAGGAGGATCTGGAGATCGCCCGGGTGAACATCTTCGGCGAGGCGCTGGACCTGGAGGCGGCCGGGCTGCTGCACCCCTCGATCGACCCCGAGGTCGTCTGCGAGGAGGTGGTCCAGCGCTACCAGCGGCTGTGGCACGAAATTACCTACGAGCAGCAGATCGAGCGGGAGGCCCGGCACGACATCGAGGGACGGATCCGCCGGCTCAACGAACTTGGCTTCGACGTCGCGGAGGTGGCGATGTCGATGGTGGACAACGGGCGCTACCTGGTCCGGCCCAAGGTGGTCGACGCCGGCTACCACAGCCGCCGGCTGCTCCGGCTGACCGGGCTGGACACCGAGGAGAACCAGGCCCGGCGGCTCCTCAACGACCTGGACACCTACCGGGCGGAGAGCGACCTCACCGACGAGCAGCAGGCGGCGCACCGCTGGCTGACCGAGGTTTTCGAGCCGGTGGTCCGGGCGGTACCGGCACACCTGCGCGGAAAACTCGAACCGGCCGAACTCTTCGCGCAGATCATCGAGCACCGCTGGCGGCTCTCCGAGCGGGCCGGCCGGGATGTCGGGCTGGCCCCGGCCGTGCAGTCGTTCCTCGCCGACGAGTTGGTGAACCGCCCCGACGAGCAGGCCATACTCGGCGTCGAGATCGGCTGACCGCCGCCCGCCCGGCGACGAGCCCCGGGAGCCGAGCGGCAACCAGGCCGGGAGCCGAGCGGCAACCAGGCCGGGAGCCGAGCGGCAACCAGGCCGGGGTAACCCGGCACCGAGCCGACCGGTAACCCGGCTCTCAGTGCGGGGGTTCGGGTCGGCGGACCGGCGGCGGGTTCGGCTGGCTCCGCCGAACCGTCCGGCCGGGCTGGCTGCGAGTGCCGGCCCGGCCCGGCTGACCGGCCTGCCGGGGCACGGTCCGCCGGCTCGGCCGGCTCGGGTCCGAGGACCGGGCCGCCGATTCACCCGGTCGGGCCGCCGATTCACCCGGTCGGCCCGCCGGTTCACCCGGTCGGCCCGCCGGTCCCCCGCTCGGCTCCGGTGGCGGTGGCGGTGGCAGCGGGGTACTCGCCTCCCTGAGCAGCCGGTTCAGCCCGGCCCGCCGGACCACCACGGTCACCACGTCCCCGGGCCGGAGTTGGTGCTCCGGCGGCGGGGACCACTCGGCGCGCCGCTGGCCGGCGCCGGTCAGCGCGAGCACCCGGACCCACTCCACCTGGCTGACCACCCGCAGTTCCTGCCCGGCCAGTGCCGCGCCGGCCGCGATCGGCACCTCCGCGACCAGCAGCGCGTGCCGGGCGACCGGGATCGTCGCGATCACCGCCCGGTTGAGCAGCGCCGCGGAGAACGACGGCGCCGCCAGGTAGGAGACGCTGCGGGAGACGCCGATCCGGAAGGTCTTCTGGATCCGCTGCGCGAAGTCGCCGTCGAAGAGCCGCAGCACCACCTGTAGGTCACTGCGGAGCGCCCGTCCGTTCAGCGCCGCCTGGAGGTTGGTCACGTCGTCGGTGGAGACCACCACCAGGGCCTGGGCGGTGCCGACCGAGGCGGCGTCCAGGGTCTCCTCCCGGGCGGCGTCCCCGACGATCAGCGGGATGTTCAGCCGCCGGGCGACCGCCGCACCCCGGGCATCCGGGTCCTTGTCGATCGCGACCACCTCGATGCCGAGGTCGTGTAGCTGCCACATCACCCGGGTACCGACGTTGCCCAGCCCGACCACCACGACGTGCCCGTCGCGCTCCCCCGGCAGCAGTCCGGCGTCCAGCGCCAGCCGGGCCTTGACGATGCCGTCCACCACCGCGGCGGTGATCAGCGGGATCAGCGCCAGCCCGGCCAGGTTCAGCACGACCTGCAGGACCTGGGCCGCCGCGCCCTTGTCGAGGTCCGGGTCGGCACCGACGATCGTGGTCACCATCGTCAGGTAGATCGCGTCTCCGATGCTCTTGTGCTCGGCGGAGGAGAGCAGGAAGCCGAGCACGACCACCACGATCAGCACCGCGATGGTGGCCATCCCGATCTTTCGGGTGGCGAACGAGCGCATCGCCCGGAGCAGCACGGCGGTGCGGCGCCGCCGCCACCCCGGGGTACGCAGCAGCCGCCGGGTGCGCAACAGCCGCCGCCGGGTCGCCTGCTCCTCTCCGGCCTGCCCGTTCTGGCCGACCGCCTCGGCCAGGACCAGGTCGGCGTCCGACGGATCGGCGGGCAGCACCACCGGGTGGTTCGAATCCCGGGTGTCGGCCAGGCCGCAGACCACCTGTTCCGGCCGGACCTCGGCCCGGGACGCGACGAAAAGGGTACGACCGCCGTGCCGGAAGTACGTCGGTGCGACCTCGCCGAGCGCCGCCGCGACGAACGCGGGTGCGGCCATCGAGGCGTCGGAGAGTACCGCGCTGTTCGGGAAGAGTTGCCGGATCCCGTTGCCCAGACTCATGTTGAACATCCGCAGCACCACCCGGAGGTCCGGCTCGACCTCCTGGGCGCAGAGCGCCGCGTGGATGTTGCCCACGTCGTCCTGGTGCAGCAGCGCCAGACCGGTCGCCCCGACCAGCCCGGCCGCCCGGAACGTCTCCTCGTCGAGCCGGTCCGACTGGATCACCCGGACGCCCCGGATCGACCGGATGTCCGGCCCGTCCGGCCGTCGCCGGTACGGCACGATGACGGTCACCCGCATGCCGCTGCCCTGCGGATCGTTGCCCAGCAGCTCGGTGACGAGGTGTACGGCGAGGGCGTCCTGGCCGCACACCACGTAGTGCGGGCGGTGGTCCCCGTTGGTCCGCAGGCCGTCCCGTAACCGGGTCTCGAACGCGCGCCGGGCCCGGGTCCGCCAGAGATCCGCCATGCCCGGATGGTAGTCACTGTGATCAGTGCGCGGGAGCCGGCCGGAACGGGACGGGACGGGAGAATCACCCCGCGTGTCGAAGAATGGAAGGCCCGGTCACGGGTAGTGCACTCCGGTGCAGACCTTCCTGCCGTACCCGGACTTCGGGCAGACCGCCCGGAGCCTGGACCAGCTGCGGCTGGGCAAGCAGCGGGTCGAGGCGATCCAGGTGCTGCGCGGCCTGGTCCGCCCCGGCTACGGCTGGCGCCACCACCCGGCGGTGAAGATGTGGGCCGGCTACGAGGAGGCGCTGGTCCGGTACGGCCTGGACATCTGCGCCGAGTGGGTCTCGACCGGCCGGGCCGACACCTGCGCCGGCACCCTGGTCGCCGACCTCGCCGCCGGCTGCGGCCTGAGCACCGTACGCCGGCAGGACGAGTTGGCCGCCGCCGGTGAGCTACCACCCTGGATCGGCCGGGACGACCTGCACCTGAGCCACCGCTCGGCGCTGCTGCGCAAGGACCCGGTGCACTACGGACCGATCTTCGGCGAGGTGCCCGAGGTGCCGTACGTCTGGCCCTCCTCCGACCGCCCACCCGGCTGCCGCCCACCACCACCCGCACCGGCCGGGCGGTCCTGATGCGACGGTCGCCGGAGCGGGTACGGCGGGAGACCGACGCCCTGGTGGTCGGTGGCGGCGTCGCCGGGATCTCGGCGGCGGTCGTGCTGGCCGAGCGCGGCGTCCGGGTCACCGTGCTGGAGGCCCGACCCCGGCTCGGCGGCCGGCTCGACACCCGGGCCGCGACCCTGGCCGACGGCACCGTCGCGCCGGTCGACCACGGATTCCACGCCTTCTTCCGGCAGTACCACCAGTTGCGCGCGATCCTGCGCCGGATCGACCCGGCACTCACCCTGCTCCGGCCGGTACCCGGTTATCCGGTGCTGCACGCCGACTGGCCGGCCGAGGACTTCGGCCGGCTGCCGGCGAGGCCGCCGTGGAACCTGCTCGCGCTGCTGGCCCGCAGTCCCAGCCTGCGCCTGCGTGACCTGCGCCGGATGGACGGCCGATCGGCCCTGCCGCTGCTGGCCTACCACCCCCGGCGCACCTACGCCGAACTCGACGGCAGCAGTGCCGAGCAGCTGCTCGACGCGCTGCGGCTGCCGGACCGGGCCCGGGCGATGCTCTTCGAGGTCTTCTCGCACTCGTTCTTCAACCACGAGGCCGAACTCTCCGCCGCCGAACTGGTGGCCAACTTCCACTTCTATTTCCTCGGTAACCCGGAAGGGCTCGGCTTCGACGCACCGGATCGGGACTACGAGTCGGCGATCTGGCGTCCGCTCGCCGATCACCTGCGGCGGCACGGTGCCCGGATCCTCCTCGGAGCGCCGGTGACGGCGGTAACGCCCGACGCCGACGGCTGGCGGCTCGCGACCGGCACCGGGGAACACCACCGGGCCCGCGACGTCGTACTGGCCGTGGACCCGCCGGCCCTGACCGCGCTGCTGGCCGACTCGCCGGAGCTGGCCGCCCGGGCGCCCGTACTCGCCGGACAGGTCGCCGGGCTCGGCACCGGCCCGCCGTACGCGGTCGCCCGGTACTGGCTGGCCGGCGACGTGGCACCGGATCGGGCGGTGTTCAGCGGGGTGTCCCGGCAACCCACCCTGGACTCGGTGACCCTCTACCACCGGCTGGAGTCGCAGGCCCGCCACTGGGCCGCCCGGACCCGCGGTGCGGTGCTGGAACTGCACGCGTACGCCTGTCCGGACGGCGTGCCCGCGCCGGAGCTGGCCCGGCGGATGTTGGCCGAGCTGGCCGGGCTCTGGCCGGAGATCGCCGATCTGCCGGTGCGGGACCTGCGCTGCCGGGTCGAGCGGCGGGCCCCGGCGTTCCGGCCGGGCTGCTCGGCCGACCGGCCGGGCGTGCTCACCGACGCGGACCGGCTCTACCTGGCCGGCGACGGCATCCGCACCGAGCTGCCCAGCGCGCTGCTGGAGCGGGCCGCCCTGACCGGAGTACTCGCCGCCAACCACATCCTCCGGCGCGCCGGTGCCGCCACCGAACCGGTCCGGACCATCCCCCGGTACGGCCTGCTGGCCCGCCGCTCCCGCCGGCAGCCCTGACCCGGCGAAGTGAACGGTCGGCGGGGTGTCGACGGTCGCCGTGGTGCCACCGGTCGCCGTAGTGCCAACGATCGGCAGGCAGTCAACGGCCGGCGGGCAGTCAACGGTCGGCGGGGAGCCGGTCGACGATGTGCCGGGCGATCTCGAACGAGCTGGTCGCGGCGGGGGACGGCGCGTTGAGCACGTGCACCTGCCGCGCCGCCTCCACGATCAGGAAGTCGTCCACCAGTCCGCCGTCCGGGCGTACGGCCTGGGCGCGTACTCCGGCCCCGGCCGGGACGATGTCGGCCTCGGTCAGCTCGGGCACCAACCGGGCCAGGCTCGCGGCGAAGCGTTTCCGGGACAGTGACCGGATCACCTCGGTCAGCCCGTACCGGTAGTGCCGGCGGGCCAGTGCCCACAGGCCGGAGTAGCCGACCTGCTCCCGGACGTCGCGCGGGTCGAACCGGCGCCACGAGTAGCCCTCCCGGGCGGTGGCGAGCACCGCGTTCGGGCCGGCGTGCACCGTGCCGTCGATCATGCGGGTCAGGTGTACGCCGAGGAACGGGAACCGCGGGTCGGGGACCGGATAGATCAGTCCGCGCACCAGCTTCCGCCGCTGCGGCACCAGCTCGTCGTATTCGCCCCGAAACGGCACGATCCGGGCCGGCGGGTCGATGCCGGCCAGCCGGGCGATCCGGTCGGCGTGCAGCCCGGCGCAGTTCACCAGGACGTCGCCGGTCACCTCGCCCGCGCTCGTGCTCACCACGAGGCCGCCGGTCCGGTTCCGGATCCCGGTGACCCTGGTGTTCAGGCGCAGCTCGGCACCGCTTGCCGCGAGGAGTTCGGCGAGCCGCCGACAGACCGCGCCGAAGTCGACGATCCCGGTCGAGGCGACCCGCAGCGCGGCGACGGCGGCGACGTGCGGCTCGTGTTCGGCTGCCTCGATCGCGTTGAGCAGGGTGGCCGGCAGTCCGTTGGCGACGGCCCGCTCGTGCAGGGCGTGCAGCCGGGGCAGTTCGGCGGCCTCGGCGGCGACGATCAGCTTGCCGCAGACCTCGTACGGCAACTCCTGCTCGGCGCAGAACCGCACCATCGAGGCGCTGCCGGCCCGGCACAGGGTCGCCTTGAGACTGCCCGGCGGGTAGTAGACACCCGCGTGGATGACCCCGGAGTTGTGGCCGGTCTGATGGGCGGCCCAGCCGGACTCCTTCTCCAGCACGGTGACCGTGTCCCGAGGCCGGTCGGTACGCAGCCGGTGCGCCACCGCGAGCCCGACGATCCCGCCGCCCACGATCACGTACCTGGTCATCCACGCTCCCCGGCCGGTGGCATCGGAGCCGATGGTATGCGCCCCTCCGGTTCCGGTATATCGGCACGAACGCACCGGCCCTGGCGTGTCCCGGTGCGACACTGTCCGGTTCACGACTGTTTCTTCCGCAAATTGTAAGTCGCGACAAATATCGATACTAACCTGGATCGCCCAGACTTATAGAACTATTCACAATAGGCAGGTTCGATGCTGACCTATGCGCAATTGCCCGCGCGACCATGGTGGGGGAGTGTGGCGGCGGCCCGGAAGCCCACGTCCGGTGACCGGGCGACAGGACGGCTGGCGGAACCGGGCACCCCGGCGAGCTGACGTGTGGGCGAACTGGCAAATCTCGTCCCGTCCGGCGGCTTCGGTGCCGTCGGCGTCGGAGGGCTGCTCGTCATGATCGTTGCGTACCTGCTCAACGCCAACCGGGCCGATCGCAAGGAGTACCAGGAGGCGATCGACCGCGCCGAGAAGCGCGCGGACGACGCCGCACGCCGGACCGATGCCGCCGAGCAGCGGGCGGAGGGACTGCAACAGGCCGTCGACGAGGCCCGCCGGGCGCGGCGGGCCGCCGAGGACGCGCTCGCCCTCCTCGAACGCGAACTGCACCGCTACCGCTCGAACGGCCCGGCCTGACCTCTCACGAGCTCCGGTGCGACGAGGAGAGACGATGACCGAGGAGACGGAGATTTTCCGCCGGCGGATGGACCGGCGCATCCGGCGGCGCCTCGTCATCGTGGTCGTGGCGACCGCGCTGGTCGCGGCGACGGCCGGCTGGGCCTGGGCCCGGCTCGACCAGCAGGCCGCCGTGCAGCAGCGCCGGGCGGCGACCGCCGTCTCCGGCGCCGAACAGCTCTGCCAGCAGGTACGCCAGCTCGGCGGCGAGTGCGTCGTCGACCCGGCCGACCTGCGCCCCGCCCAAGGTCCGGCCGGGCCGGAGGGTCCACCCGGGCCACCGGGACTACCCGGTCGGGACGGCGAACCCGGCCCGCCCGGCGAACCCGGGCCACCAGGCGAACCCGGGCCAGCAGGGGATCCCGGGCCAGCAGGGGATCCCGGGCCAGCAGGGGATCCCGGGCCACCCGGCGAGCCCGGCCCGGAGGGTCCACCCGGCCCGGAGGGTCCACCCGGCCCGGAGGGTCCACCCGGCCCGGAGGGTCCCGCCGGCCCGTCGGGCGAGCCGGGTATGCCCGGTCCGACCTGCCCCACCGGTACGACGCTGCTGACCCTCTCGGTAGCGACCCCGGAGGGGCCACGGCAGATCGCTGCCTGCGTCGTCGATCCGACCCCGCAGGCCAGCACGCTCGCCCTGCCAGGTCGGCTCTTCTTCAGCCCGGTGACGGCTGGTGACCAGGCTTCCGGCCGTCGGCACCGGGCCGCACCCTGAGCCGCCTCGGCATGCCCACCCTGGCCATCCTCCCGGTGGCAGGCGGCACGTTGGAGCCCCCGGTCGGACTCGAACCGACGACCACTCGCTTACAAGGCGAGTGCTCTGGCCAACTGAGCTACAGGGGCGCGATGTTCGTGGTCAGCATAGCTACTGATGGGCTCCTACCATGGACGGCACCGATTCCGATAGCCGACACCGACGACCCCGCATGCGGTTGGTGGCGGACCATGCCCGGATGCCCGAAATGTTCGTCAGATACGTCCCAGGAATAGCCCCCGACCTTGGCATGTGAGAAAAACCCGTTTACCGTGGCGTGACGCGGATGACACCCCAGGCTGCCCAGCGCCGCCCGGATGCCCTCCACGGACCGGTGCGGTGACGCCCCGGTCGCACTTTCACTCGGATCGTCCGGCACGTTCCTGCCGGTGAAAGGAAGCGCTGCACCATGGCTACGGTCACCTACTCGAAGGCCACCCGGATCTACCCGGGTACCGAGCGCCCAGCGGTCGACCACCTCGACCTGGAGATCGGCGACGGCGAGTTCCTCGTCCTGGTCGGTCCCTCCGGCTGCGGCAAGTCCACCAGCCTGCGGATGCTCGCAGGGCTGGAAGACGTCGACGACGGCTCGATCTACATCGACACCCGGGACGTCACCCACCTGCCGCCGAAGGCCCGCGACATCGCGATGGTCTTCCAGAACTACGCGCTCTACCCGCACATGACGGTCTACGAGAACATGGCGTTCGCGCTGAAGCTCCGCAAGACCTCGAAGTCGGAGATCGACCGGCGGGTCAAGGAGGCGGCCGCGCTGCTCCAACTGGAGGAGTACCTCAGCCGCAAGCCCAAGGCGCTCTCCGGTGGTCAGCGCCAGCGGGTCGCGATGGGCCGGGCGATCGTCCGCGAGCCCCAGGTCTTCCTGATGGACGAGCCGCTGTCCAACCTGGACGCCAAGCTCCGGGTGCAGACCCGTACCCAGATCGCGACCCTGCAGGCCAAGCTCGGCGTCACCACCGTCTACGTGACGCACGACCAGGTCGAGGCGATGACCATGGGGCACCGGGTGGCGGTCATGCTGGACGGCGTGCTCCAGCAGGTCGACACCCCGCGTGAGCTCTACGACACCCCGGCCAACGTCTTCGTCGCCGGCTTCATGGGCTCGCCCGCGATGAACATCAAGACGGTGCCGCTGACCGATAGCGGGGCGATGTTCGCCGACCTGGCCATCCCGCTGACCCGGGAGCAGGTGGCCGCGGCCAGGGCCGAGGGTGGCAACGGCAAGGTGACCGTCGGCTTCCGTCCCGAGGACTGCGACCTGGTCGCGCCGAGCGAGGGCGGCCTCGCCCTCGTCGTCGAGCTGGTCGAGGACCTGGGCTCGGACGCGAACATCTACGGCCACGCCGCGATCGACGGCAGCTCGGAGCGGTTCGTGGTGCGTACCGACCGTCGGAACATGCCGAACATGGGCGACACCGTCTACGTCAAGCCGCGCGCCGGCCGGAACCACGCGTTCCACGCCGTGACCGGTCGCCGGATCTGACCGCACCCCCGTGGTGTCCTCGGGCCGGTCGCTCTCCGGAGCGACCGGCCCGGGTTTTTGGTCGGGGCGTTTCCGCTGGTCGCATTCCCAGTAGCGGACCACCGACCCGTATACACGACTCGGATCGGCCACCACCATGATCGATATCCTGCTAGCCTCCCGATCTTCCGGACCTTGACGTCCGAAGATCACAGAGGAGCACGATGCAGAAAACACGGGGATGGCTCTCGATCTTCCTCGGAGTGACGACCGCAGCGATGGCGCCAGCCGTCGTCGGGCCGGTCGGCTCCGCACAGGCGACATCCACAGCACCCAGCGTCCAGGCCGCGCAGACGCTCACCGTCCAGGCTGACGCCGACACCACGTACACGCCGGTCACCGCAGATGGTGACAACGGCGTCAAGACGACCCTGGCCTCCTGTCCGCAGAGCTGCGAGGGCAACCCCGACGGGGAGCGTCAGCCGGTGCTCGGCTTCACCGTCAGCGGCCTGCCCAGCACGGCGACGAACATCCGCGCCAGGCTCGAGGTCTACACCTGGACCGCGGCCACCGCCGGGGTGACCGCCTATCCGGCCAGCGGCGGCGCGAGCGGCCCCGGCACCTGGGCCAACCGGCCGACGCTCGGCGCCGCGCTGGCGTCCACGCCCAGCGTGGTGGCCGGGCACAACGGCTTCGACGTCTCGCGGGCCGTACCCGGAAACGGTACGTTCGCCTTCGCGCTGCGCCAGCAGACGCCGACCACCCGCACCTACTGGGCGTCCCGGGAACACGCCAACACCGCGATCCGCCCCCGGCTGGTGATCACGTACGACACCGGGTCGCCGTGGACGCTCGCCTGGTGGGACGAGTTCGACGGCAACTCCCTGGACACCAGCAAATGGAACGCCCGGAACAACAGCTATGTGGACTACGACCGGGCCTGCATCACCAGCCGGCCGGAGAACGTCTTCGTCTCGGGTGGCCTGCTGACCATGCGGGTCCGGAAGGAGCAGTACACCTGTGGCGGTGGTGGCACCCGCCAGTACACCACCAGCTACCTGGCCACGGACCGCGGCAAGGCGTCGTTCACGTACGGCCGGTTCGAGGTACGGGCGAAGTCGCCGAACGGACCGACCAACTCGAAGGGGCTCTGGCCGGCGTTCTGGATGCGGCCGGACGACGGCGGCACCGGCGAGATCGACGTCGTCGAGCTGCCCGGTGGCTCGCAGTACTACCGGGCCGCCACCCAGGCGATCTTCTACGACTACACGCCGATCAAGCAGGACCACCGGCACACCTTCGCCACCGGCTACCCGGGCGACGGATTCCACACCTACACCACCGAGTGGGAGCCGGGCGTGCTCCGCTGGTACATCGACGGGGTGCTGGTGTGGCAGCGGGACCGGACCACCACGACCTGGTTCGACGAGGTGTTCAACAAGCCGTACCACCTGCGGTTGAACTACCAGGTCGGCGGCTGGCTGGGCGATCCGGACGCGACGACGGTACTGCCGGCGGACTTCCAGGTCGACTACGTACGGGTGTACCAGCGGTCCGGGACCTCCTGACCGCCTCCGCCCCGCGGTGAGGGTCCGGCCCGGCGTCGTCGTCGACGGCGCCGGGCCGGAGGCGGAATCACATCCACGCCGCACACGGTGTCGGCGGGGCACCTCCGGTCGGTCACTCGACCGTGGGTGCCCCGCCATCCGCTACAGACCGATCCGGCCGGTACCCGCGCCGCCGGTCACGATCGACTTCACGCTGCTGGCGTTGTCGAGCTGGTACGAGTACGGGATCCCCGCCACGCTCCCGCCACCGCTCTGCGGGGTGCCGGAGCCGACGAAGTAGTTGTTGCGCTGCACGATCGCGCCGGGGTCGGAGCTGGCGTACCCGACCAGGGTCGGGTCTTCGACGTTCTCGAAGTAGTTCCCCTCGACCAGCACCCCGGCGCCCATCGTGGAGGCGACGCCGTACTCGTTGTCGTAGTAGTAGTTGTTGTAGACGTGCACCGGGTTGCCGAACCGCACCCGGGGGTGCCGGGTCCCGGAGCCGTCGAACCAGTTGTGGTGGTAGCTGACCCGCAGGTGCCCGACGTCCTGGCTGGCGTTGTCGTCGCTGTGTCCGAGCAGCATCGACTTGTCGTGCCCGTACACCCGGTTCCAGGAGACGGTCACGAAGTCGGAGCCGCGCTTGATGTCGACGGCACCGTCGTACCCGTCGGTGAAGCTGTTGTGGTCCACCCAGACGTTGGTGGCCCCGGTCTCGACGTTGATCGCGTCATCGTCCCAGCTGCGGAAGTTCAGGTTGCGGATGATGACGTTGCGGTCACCGTTGATGGTGAAGCCACAGCCGGAGATGGTGGCGTTCGACCCGACGCCGACGATGGTCTTGTTGGAGCGGACCCGGAGCATCCCGGAGCAGGAGATGGTGCCGGAGACCCGGATCACCGCCGCGCTGCTGGAACCGACCGCGCTGGTCAGCGCCGATGCGCTGGTCACCGTCGTGGCACCGGCGTTGCCGCCGCCGGAGGTACCGCCGTTCTGGGTGGCCCAGCCGACCAGCCCGGTCTGCGGCGGCAGCGTCGGACCGGTCGTCGGCGGCGGGGTCGTCGGCTGGCCGGTCGGCGGTGAGGTCGTCGGCTGGCCGGTCGGCGGGTTGGTCGGCTGCGAACCGACCGTGTCGACGCTGACGTCGTCGAAGGTGGCGCTGGCGTAGACGGTCACCAGGGCGATCCGGCCGGCGGTCTGGGCCGAGTTGCTGCCCGAACCGACCTGCGTACCGTTGACGAAGCCCTGGATCGAGCTGCCGTTGACCACCAGCCGCAGGGTGTACCAGCTGCCCGTGCCCACCGAGAGCGACGCCGAGCCGATCACCGTGATCGAGCTGCCGTTGACCGCCTGTAGCTCGGCCCGGTTCGCGTTGATCAGCGCCAGCCGGTACATCCGGGTCGCGCTGCTCACCCGGGCGGCGATCGCGACCAGCCGGTTCGAACCGTTGAACGACAGCGGTTTGACCCGGGCCTGGACCTGGTAGTTCGTCCAACCGGTGTCCCCGGCGAAGCCCCGGGCCAGCTCGCTGCCCGCGTTGCTCTGCCGGTACGCCGGGGACCCGTCGGTGGCGACCGCCCAGTCGCCGCCGGACTTCGACCACCCGTCGGCGTTGCCGTCGTCGAAGTTGTCCGAGAACAGGGTGGCTGCCCGGGCCGGGCCGGTGATGACTCCGATGGTCAGCGCGACGGCCAGCAGGCCCGCGCCGGCCGCGACCAGCAGGCCGCGACGGGTTCTTCGGTTCCGCACCTTTGCCTCCAATTGTCCGTGCTCGCCGCGGCGCGCGCGGCGTGCGGTGGTGGGACGGTGGCCGCCGCCGGCGCGGCGACGGCGGTGGTGTGGGGGTACCGCGTTCCAAGGCGGCGCCGCGCCGCCGCGGGTTGGGCCCGGCGGGACGGCCGGGCCAGCGTTCACACCGGCATCCGGCCGGCTCCGGCCAGCGCCTGCACCACCAGCGGTACGAGCGGGGCGGGCAACACCGGCCCGGCCCGCAGGGTCGGCGTCCAACCCGCGTCGCCGCCCAGGTCGGGGTCGTGCTCGGCGTTGTACGCGGCCAGCAGGCTCACCGGCCGGGCCGGCTCGCGGCCCTCGCGTACCCAGTTGTCCCGCTCGGTGATCACCGTGCCGCCCCAGTCGTGGAGCAGGTCCGCCGCGGTCAGGCCGGAGCCGAGGGTGAAGTGGTTGCGCTCGGCGTACACCGCCGACTGGACGCCGACCCCGATCGCGTAACCGAACGCGTCACCGCCGAGCCGGTAGGCGTTGTTGTAGATGTCCACCTGGCCGAACCGCACCCGGGGCAGCCGCTGCATGGTGCCGTCGAAGAGGTTGTGGTGCAGCGTGACGTCGAGCCGGCCGACGTCCGGGCCGACGGTGTTCGACGAGCCGATCAGCATCACCTTGTCCCGGGCCAGGAACCGGTTGTACGAGGCGGTCACCCGGCTGGCGGTGTGGGTGATGTCGAGCGACCCGTCGTGCACCATGTACGGCCGTCCGAAGTAGACCGGCAGCCCGCTGTCCGGGTTGTCGCCGTCGGTGAAGGTGTTGTGGTCGACCCAGACGTTCTCGCTGCGCCGTACCGACATCAGGTCGAACTGGGAGTTCCAGTTGCCGGCGTCGCCGTCGGTTGGCGACCATGCCGGGAAGCAGTCCCGGGCGTCGGCGAAGGTCAGGTTGCGCACGATCACGTTGTCGGCGGTGTCCACCATCAGGGTCAGCCCGGCGAGTGTCGCGCCGCGCAGCCCGACGATGGTGGTGTTCGGCCCGACGTTGATCTGCGTCTGCCGGGTCTGGTTCGCCACCGACCGGATCCGGGCCTGCTCCAGCGGCCCGGACGGCGGCACCCGCCCCCAGGTCGCCGGATCGTGCGTCGCCAGGTAGGCGTCCAGCGAGTATTCCGGATCCGCCAGGTCGGCGCAGTCGAGCGGTCGCCCGTCGGCCGCCTCGAAGCCGTCGATGTCTCCCCTGACGTAGATGATCTTCGGGGTCGCGTTGTTCCTGTTCGTGGCGTTGTCGCCACCGAGGGCCCGGACCAGTTCGGCCCGGGTCCGGACCACGTGCACCTGGTCCGGGCTGGCCGCCGAGCCGCCGGTGGTGCCGGGTCCTGCGGCGGCCCAGCCGTCGCCGGCCGGCAGCGCCTGCCGGCCCAGCAGCCCGGCCGCCCAGGACAGTCCGTCTCCGCCGTGCGCGCTGGCCACCGCCGGCGCCACCACCAGGGCGCCGGAGACCACGAGAAGACTACCGACCACGGCGGCGGTCAACCTGCTCGATCGCATCCTATTCTCCGCGTCTGTCTACCGTTTGGCCGAATCTCGTAACGGTCACGAAATCCTCTTGTAAATGAACGGTAGGTAAGCGCGATTAAAAGTGTCAATGCGTTCTGTTTGCAGGTATGTTGCATAAATTGAGGACAATGATGATTTGCTCGGCGGCCGAATGCCGAGTAGAGGGATATTCGGTCCGATTTCTATCGGACGGTTGTCCCCGAGATTTGCAGTCCGTCGCCCGTTCTGACGCATCCGGCCCGGCCGTCACGCATCATCAGTCTCCCGCAGCCGACCGTCACGCATCGCCGATCTCCCGCTCCACCGCCGCCCGGTGCGGCTTCACCGCCCACGGCACACCCAACTCCGAGAGGAGCACGCCCTCGGCCGCCGCCCGGCGCAGCGCCGCGTTGACCCCCCGGATGGTCAGCACCCGGTCCGACCCCGCACCGGACGCCACCACCCGCTCCCCCTCGACCAGCTCCGGTTCCGGTGCCGCCGAGATCGCCTGCACCAGGGCGGTGAACGCCGCCGTCCGGGCCAGCGGCGCGATCAGCGGCACCGCGGGATCGGTTCGGTGCGCCAACAGGTTCTCCAGCAGGTTCAGCCGGTCCGGCACCTCGCGCGGCCCCGGGTCACCCGGGAGCGTCAACCGGTCCGCGGTGTACTCCAGCACCGCCCGGCCGGCGGTGCCGTGCACGATCACCTCACCGGCGACGAAGTCCTCACCTGCGAGCGTCACGGCCGCCAGCACCGGCAGGCCGCAGCCGAGGGTCACCCGCAGCGCGGCGGTGTCGTCCACCTCGATTGGCCGGGTCCGGTAGCGCTCCAGCTCGACCTGGACCGGCCAGGCCGGCGCGGCGCCGTCGACCGCACCCAACGGCGCGACCGCGCCGGCCGCCACCGCCGCTGCTGCCACCGCCAGGCACTGCATCACCGCGTGGGCCAGCGGATTCACGAGTACGCCGTCCAGTGCCGGCCGCCCGTCCAGGCTGCGCCGACCGGCCCACGGAGCACGGGCGTAGTAGCCGTCGGTACGCTGCCAGCACGCCACCGTCGAGATTCCGGTGACCCCACCCAGCCGGCCCTCGGCGACCGCCGCGACCAGCTCGCGCAGTGCCGCCGAGCCGAGCGCCTGGAACCCGATCTGCGCCACCCGGCCGTTCTCGGCCAGCGCGCCGGCCAGGGTGCGGTGCTCGGCCAGCGAGAGCACCGGCGGCTTCTCCAGCAGCAGGTCCGCGCCGGCCCGGATCGCGTCCAACGCGATCGGCAGGTGGGTGTGCGGCGGCGTGCAGATCACCACCACCTCCGGGCGTACCGCCGCAAGCATCTGGCGATGGTCGGTGAAGATCCGCGCCCCGGGCGGGACCGGCGCGTCCGGCTCCGCCTCCACCGGCCGTACGTCGACCAGGGCGACCAACTCCAGCCGCCCGGCCTCGTGCAGCGGGGCGATGATCCGGCGGTGCCACAGCCCGTGCCCGCTCGCCCCGACCAGCGCCACCCTCGGCGGCGCACCGACCCCGCTCATGCGACACCCGCCAACGTCTTCTCCACTCCGTGCCGGTCCAGCGCGGTGAGCCACTCCACCACGAGCTCGCGTACCTCGTCGTCGGCGGCGAGTTCCGCCGGGAAGACCTCGGTCAACCCGAACAGCGCCGCCATCACCCCGGCCGGGGTCCCCTGCCCGGCCGCCAGGGCCGCCCGGATCCGGTCGGCGAGCGGGTCGTTCAGCGGCAGCGACGTACCGTCGTCGGCCCGGCCCTGTGCGAAGCGCATCCAGGCCGCCACCACCAGGGCCGCCCACCGGGGCCGGGCCCCGGCCGCACGCAGATCCGTGATGGTGTGCAGCACCCGCTGCGGCAGCTTCTGCGAGCCGTCCATCGCGATCTGGATGGTGCGGTGCCGGAGCACCGGATTGGCGAACCGCTCCAGCACCTCCTCGCCGTAGTCGACCACCGAGACGCCGTCCGGCGGGGTGAAGCTGGCCGCCACGTCCTCGGCGATCAGCCGGCGCAGCACCACGGCCAGGTGCGGGATCTCCAGCGCCTCCGCGATGGTCTCCCGGCCGGCCAGCGCGCCGAGGTACGCCGTTGCCGAGTGCACGCCGTTCAGCGCGCGCAGCTTCAGCCGCTCCCAGGGGCCGGCGTCGTCGGTGAGCACCGCACCGGCCCGCTCCCAGGCCGGTCGCCCGCCCGGGAACCGGTCCTCGATCACCCACTGCCGGTACGGCTCGGCGGCCACCGCCGCCAGATCGCTGACCCCGAGCGCCGCCTGCGCGTCGGCCAGGGTCTGCGGGGTGCTCGCCGGCACGATCCGGTCCACCATCGTGCCGGGGAAGGTGACGTTGTCGCGCAGCCAGCCGGCGATCCGCTCGGAGCGGCCGCCCGCGACGTCGCCGACCACGTCGAGCGCCTGGCCGACCAGGCTGTGCAGCCGCTCCCCGTTGGACGGCAGATTGTCGCAGCTGACCAGCGCGATCGGCCCGGCGTCGGCGACCGCCCGGGCGAGCAGGCCCTGGACCAGCAGACCCGGCACGGTCTGCGGCGGCCGGTCGGTGGTCAGGTCGGCCAGCATCGCCTCGTCCGGCCGGAGCCGACCGGTCGCCGGGTCGAGCTGGTACGCCTTCTCGGTCACCGTGAGCGTGACCACCCGGATCGCCGGGTCGGCCAGCAGCGCGACGATCGCCGCCGGGTCGCTGGCCGCGTGCCGGACCTCGGTGAGCGCCCCCACCACCCGGGTCTGGTTGCCCGCCCCGGAGGTGCTGGTGACGCTGAACAGGCAGTCCTGGGCGGCGAGCGTGGTCACGATCTCGGTGCTGCGCGGTGCCACCCCGACGATGCCCCAGTCGCCACCGGCCGCCGCCACCGCCTCCTCGGTGTAGACCGCCTGGTGGGCCCGGTGGAACGCGCCCAGCCCGAGGTGCACGATCCCGGCCGGTACGGCACCGGGCCGGATCAGCGGCCGGCACGAGGACGGCAGTCGGCGCAGCGCGCCGAGGCCCAGCCGCGAGGCGCCGACGGTCACGCCCATACCGGGCCACCCGGGAAGGAGTACTCGGCGACCGACGACGGCTTCATCGTGGAGCTGTAACCGGACTGCTCCGGCAACAGGTAGCGGCCCCCTCGGGTGCGTACCGGGTCGACGAAGTGCTCGTGCAGGTGGTCGACGTACTCGACCATCCGGCCGTCCAGCGAGGTGCCGACCCGCAGGTAGTCGAAGATCGCCAGGTGCTGGACGTACTCGCAGAGGCCCACGCCGCCGGCGTGCGGGCAGATCGGCACGCCGAACTTCGCCGCCATCAGCATCACCGAGAGCACCTCGTTGACCCCGCCGATCCGGCAGGCGTCGATCTGGCAGACCCGGATCGCCTCGGCCTGCATGAGCTGCTTGAAGATGACCCGGTTCGCCGCCACCTCGCCGGTGGCGACCCGGCAGCGCCCGCCGGAGAGCCCGGTCACCGCCTCGGCGATCCGGGCGTGCCCGAGTACGTCGTCGGCGTGTGTCGGCTCCTCGATCCAGTACGGGTCGAACTCCACCAGCCGGGACATGTTGGCGATCGCCTCGTCGACGTCCCAGACCTGGTTGGCGTCCATCATCAGCAGCGCGTCCGGGCCGATCTCCTCGCGGATGATCCGCGCCCGGCGAACGTCGTCGTCGACCGGGCCGCCGACCTTCATCTTCATCGCCCGCCACCCCTGCGCGTACGCCTCACGGGTCAGCGCCCGGACCTTGTCGTCCGGATAGCCGAGCCAGCCGACCGAGGTGGTGTAGGACGGGAACCCGTCCCGGGCCAGCTCGGCGAGCCGGTCCGGGAGGCCGACCTGCCCCTTCTCCAGGATGGCGACCGCCTCGGCCGGGTTGATCGCGTCGACGATGTGGTGGAAGTCGACGTTACGGACCAGTTCCTCGCTCGGCATCTCGGCGAGCAGCCGCCACAGCGGCTTGCCCTCCAGCTTGGCCCGCAGGTCCCAGACCGCGTTGACCAGGGCACCGGTCGCCATGTGGATGACGCCCTTCTCCGGCCCCAGCCAGCGCAGCTGCACGTCGGCGGTGAGCGACCGCCAGAACGCCACCGGATTCGCGACGATCTCCGTCATGGTCCGGCCGACCACGTGGTGGGCCAACGCCCGGATGGCGGCGCAGGTCAGCTCGTTGCCCCGGCCGTTGGTGAAGGTGAACCCGGCCCCGAAGGTCCCGTCCGGCGCGTCGGTGCGCAACTCGACGTAGCTGGCCGAGTAGTCGCCCCGGTTGATCGCGTCCGAGCCGTCCCCGGCCGCCGCCGTCGGAAACCGCACGTCGTGCACGTCGACACCGGTGATGGTAACCGTCACTGTGCTTGCCTTTCGTTCCCGACTGCGGGACTCACTCGCTCCGCTCGCTCATTCCTCGCGCTCACCGGCTTGCCTTTCGTTCCCGACTGCGGGACTCACTCGCTGCGCTCGCTCATTCCTCGCGCTCACCGGCTTGCCTTTCGTTCCCGACTGCGGGACTCACTCGCTGCGCTCGCTCATTCCTCGCGCTCACCGGTCTGGACTGTCGAGCTTGAAGACCTTCTTGGGCAGGTGGTAGGCGAGGTCGACGATGGTCTCGGCCGCCTCGTCCAGTGGCAGCCGGTGCTCGGCGACGAGCCGGGCCAGGAAGCCGGCGTCGATCCGCCGGGCCACGTCGTGGCGGACCGGGATCGAGCAGAACGCCCGGGTGTCGTCGACGAATCCGGCGGTGTTGTAGAAGCCGGCGGTCTCGGTGACGGCCTCCCGGAACCGGCGCAGCACCTCGGGTGAGTCCAGGAACCACCAGGGTGCGCCGAGGTAGAGCGCCGGGTAGCCGCCGGCCAGCGGGGCCAGCTCCCGGGTGAAGGTGTACTCGTCCAGGGTGTAGACGACGACCCGCAGCCGGGGATCGTTGCCGTACGCGTCCAGCAGCGGGGTGAGCGCGTGCAGGTACTCGGTGGCCTGCGGAATGTCGCCGCCGACGTCCCGGCCGTGCTTGGCGTAGAGCCAGCGGTTGTGGTTGCGTACCGAGCCGGGGTGCAGCTGCATCACCAGACCGTCCTCGATGGACATCCGGGCGAACTCCACAAGCATGTGCGCCCGGAACGCCTCGGCGTCCTCGGTGGTGGCCTCGCCGCGCAGGCCGCGCTGGTAGAGGGTGCTCGCCTCGGCCTCGCCCAGCCGCAGGGTCAGCGCGGTCGGGTGGCCGTGGTCGGTGGAGGTGGCTCCGGCGGCGATGAACGCCTGGCGGCGGCTGCGCAGCGCGGCGAGGTACCCGGGGTACCGGCCGGTGTCCTCGCCGGTGATGTCGCCGAGCCGGGCGACGTTGGCGGCCCAGCCGTCGAACTCCATGTCCACGACGTTGTCCGGCCGGAAGGTGGTGACCACCCGTCCACCGGGCCCGCCCCAGCCGTCCGCGGCGAGCTTGGCGTGCCGGCCCAGGTCGTCCAGGGGCGACTCGGTGGTGGCCAGCACCTCGATGTTGAAGCGTTCGAAGAGCGCCCGGGGCCGGAACTCCGGCTGGTCGAGCTGCGCCGCGATCGCGTCGTAAATCTCGTCGGCGGTCTCCGTCGAGAGCCGGGTCTCGATCCCGAAGACCTTCCGGAAGGTCTCCTCCAGCCAGAGCCGGCTCGGGGTGCCCCGGAACAGGTGCCAGTGCGCCGCGAAGCGCCGCCAGATGGTCCGCCCGTCCGTCTCGACCGGCCCGCCGTCCACCGCCGGTACGCCCAGCTCGGCCGGGGGGACCCCCTGGCTGAGCAGCATCCGGGTCAGGTAGTGGTCCGGCACGATGATCAGCCGCGCCGGGTCCGGGAAGGCGACGTCGTCGGCGAGGATGCCCGGGTCCACGTGCCCGTGCGGCGAGATCAGCGGCCGGTCCCGGACCAGCGCGTACAGCTCGCGGGCGATCGAGCGTTGGCTGGGCTCGGACGGAAATAGCAGATCAGGCCGATCGGACGACGCGGACACTGGCGAACTCCTCGCGGTCAGAGCGGTAGGGAAGGCCCCTTCTTATCGTTCTCTGTTGTAGAAGGGCCCCTTCCCTACAGCCGGGTCAGGGGATGGTGAGCAGGTCGGTGACGCGGACCGGCTGCCCGGTTTCGAAGGATCGGTTCGCGGCCAGGCCGGTGAGCAGGGCGAGTGCGCCGTCCCGGGCGGTGGCGGCCCGGTCCATCGGGTCGGTGTGGCCGCCGAAGAGCACCGCGGTCATCCGGGCGTCCGCGCCGCCGTGTCCGGTGCGGGTGTAGCCGGAGACCGGTACCTCCCGGGGCTGCTCCCAGAACGGCCGCAGGGTGATCTTCGCCCAGCCCTCCTCCACGGCCGCCTGTACCCCGTGCAGCGCGGCGCCCTTCAGCTCGCCGGCCGCCTGCGGGCTGACGAAGTCGCTCTCCACCACCTCCAGTTCGAGCCGCCCCCGGCTGCCGTTGAACATCACCCGGTAACCCTCCCAGGGTGCGTACGCGGTCAGGTGATAGGTCATCGTGGCACCACTGTCGTACTGCGCCAGCACCGCCATGTCGTCCTCGATGGTGACCCCGGGGGCGAAGACGTTCTGGTCGCGGTGGTAGCCGTCCTCGGCCTCCGCCTCCAGGTAGAGCGCCCGCAGCCTCGGGTGGTCGGCCAGGTGCAGCGCGAACGGATCGTCGGCGGCGGCCGCCGAGCCGTGTGCCCGGTCATACCGGCGGGCGTAGCCGTGCCGCCGGCCGGCCGCGTCGCCGTAGAAGAAGAGCCGTCCGGCGGCGTACACCTGGACCGGCTTGGCGTCCAGCCACCAGTTGACCAGGTCGAAGTGGTGGCTCGCCTTGTGCACCATCAGGCCGCCGGAGTTGGCCTTGTCCCGGTGCCAACGCCGGAAGTAGTCGGCACCGTGGCGTACGTCGAGCAGCCACTCGAAGTGCACGGAGCCGATCTCGCCGATGGCGCCCTCGGCGAGCACCTCCCGAACCTTCTCGTGCAACGGGTTGTAGCGGTAGTTGAAGGCGACCGAAACTTTCCGGCCGGTTTCCTCGACAGCCCGCAGGATCCGCTCGCACCGGGGCACGTCGGTGGTCATCGGCTTCTCGGTGATCACGTCGCAGCCGGCCCGCAACGCCGCGACGATGTAGTCGTCGTGCGTGCGGTCCACACTGGTCACCAGGACCACGTCGACCCGTTCCTTCTCCAGCATCGAGGAGAATTCGCTGGCCAGGTACGTCGGCACCGGGTCGAAGTCGAGTTCGGCGAGCCAGCCGTTGTGCGCGTTCATCCGGGCCGGGTTGACGTCGGCGAAGGCGACGAGTTCGGCCGTGTTCGGGTGGTCCAGCACCAGGGCCCGGACGAACATCTCGGCGCGCGCGCCCGTACCGACCAGGGCGAAACGCTGCCTTCCCGGGGTTACCGACATCCCAGCTCGCCTCCGATGGCTGCAAAGGTTTGCAGGAGAAGTAACCATGCCAGCGGGGCGGCCGTCAACGCCCGCCGACAATGCTGTGTCCTTTATCCGTATTTATAACTATTGGAGTGCCTCCCTCGCTGCGTAACGCAACAAAGCCGTGACCGAGTCCCGTTGACACCTGAGCAACCGTTTGCATTAATTGGCGGACCGCAGTGACGGTAGACACATCGGCAGCCACAGAGAGGACTCGCGTGCCAGCCACCATTCGCGACGTCGCGCGGGCCTCCGGAGTGCACATCTCCACCGTCTCGCGGACGTTCTCGGCTCCGCACCTGGTCAACCCGGAGACCCGCAACCGGGTGTTGGCCTGCGCCGAGGACCTCGGCTACCGGCCCAACCGGGCCGCCCGAGCGCTCATCACCGGCCGCACCCACAACATCGGCCTGATCATCGCCGACATCGCCAACCCGTTCTTCCCGCCACTGATCAAGGCGGCGGAGAGCCAGGCCCGGCAGCGCGACTACCACATCTTCATCGCCGACACCAACGAGGACCCGGCGGCCGAGGAGGACCTGGTGCACGCCCTGGCCAAGCAGGTCGACGGCGTGCTGCTGTGCAGCCCACGGATGAGCAACAGCCTGATCGAGCAGCTCAGCCGCGAGGTACCGCTGGTCGTGATCAACCGCCAGGTCACCGGCCTGCCGGCGGTGGTGATGGACGTCGGCCAGGGCGCCCGGCTCGCCGTCGAACACCTGACCGGCCTCGGGCACCGCGCACTCGCGCTGCTCGGCGGCCCACGCGGCTCGTGGACCAACCGGGAGATCCGCCGGGCGGCCACCGCCGCCGCCCGGGCCGCGGACGCCTCGCTGACCGTGCTCGGGCCCAACCCGCCCACCGAGGGCGGCGGCCTCGCCATGGCGGAACAGGTACGCCGGACCGGCGCCACCGCCGTGCTCGCCTACAACGACCTCATGGCGATCGGCCTGATGGAAGGGCTTGACTCGCTCGGGCTACGGGTGCCCCGGGACATCAGCGTCGTCGGCATCGACGACATCGCGCTGAGCCGACTCACCCGACCCAAATTGACGACGGTGGCCACGCCAGCCGCGGCCGCCGGCCGGACGGCCGTCGACATGCTCCTGCAACACGACGGTTCCGCCTCCGCACGCGCCGGGCGCGGCGGCGGGCGGGCCAGCACCACCGACGACCGTCGCACCACCGCACAGGTAAGCCTGCAGACCGAGTTGGTCATCCGCGACTCGACGGGTGTCGGTCCGGCGGCTTCGGCCGACCGGCCCGGGGCGGCGGCACCAGCCGACCGTCCGGGCGCGGCATCTCCCGCTCGCCCGGGTCCGCACGGCCATCCGGACCCGGGCGGCGCGACGACCGCGGCCACCCCCGAAAGTGTCGCCTCCTAACGCCAAGGAGTGAGCACAATGCACCCCCGCACACCCCCGACAGCAGACGCGTCCACCGCGCCTGGTCACCGCAGCCTGCATCGCCGGGACCTGCTGCGCCGCCTCACGGCCGCCATGGTCGCCGTGCCCCTCGTCCTCGGCGCGGCCGCCTGCGGCGACGACGAGGCGAAGGAGCCGGGCGGCCCGGTCAGCATCGAGTTCTTCTGGTGGGGCGGTGAGGCCCGGGCCGAGATGACCCAGAAGGCACTCGACCTCTACACGCAGAAGAATCCGAACGTCACCATCAAGCCCGTCTGGCAGGCCTTCGACGGCTACTACGACAAGCTCGCCACCATCTCCGCCGGTGGCAACGCCCCGGACGTCTTCCAGATCGACGACAACGGGCTGGCGGAGTACGCGAGCCGCAACGTCACCCTCGACCTGACGCCGTACGTCAAGGACAACAGGATCGACCTGTCCAAGCACGCCGAGGGGCTGACCAGGTACGGCCAGCTCGACGGCAAGCAGGTGGCGATCGCGACCGGCGAGAACACGCCGGCCATGATCTACGACAAGACCAAGCTCAAGGAGCTCGGCGTCGGCGAGCCCCAGGAGGGCTGGAGCTACGAGCAGCTCTTCGACTGGGCATCCCAGGTGACCGCCAAGGGCGGTGGCAAGTACTGGGGCACCATGGACACCAGCTCCGACTACAAGGCGCTGTGGCTGTGGCTGCGGGCCCAGGGCAAGGAGTTCTACGACGGCAACAAGCTGGCGTTCACCGAGGCCGACCTCGCCGCCTGGTTCCGGCTCTGGCAGGGTGCCCGGGCCAAGAACGCCACCCCGCCGGCCGACGTCGTGCACGAGGCGGTCACCGGCAGCGTCGCCACCCAGCTCGTGGTGACCGGCAAGGCCGCCACCTCGTTCATGTGGTCCAACCAGCTCGGCGAGTTGCAGAAGGCCACCAAGAACGAGCTCGGCATGGTCGCGTACCCCGGCGACCCGAAGGGTCAGTGGGCGCGTGCCTCGCTGTACTGGGCCGGGTCGCGCAGCACCAAGCACCCGGAGGCGGTGGCCGACCTGATCAACTTCCTGGTCAACGACCCGGAGGTGGCGAAGATTTTCGGTGTCGACCGCGGCCTGCCGTCGAACATGGACACCCGGACCTCCGTCGCGGCGGGCCTGACCGACCCGGCGATGAAGACGACGGTGGAATTCGAGAACGCCCTCGCCCCCAAGTTCGGCCCGGCGCCCACGCCGCCGCCGAAGGGGCACAGCGGGCTGCGCAACAAGCTGCGTGACATCGCGGAGAGCGTGACCTACGGTCGCGCCACCCCCGAGGACGCCGCGAAGCAGTTCTTCGCCGAGGCCCAGGCGGCGCTCGCCGGCTGACCGCCCGAGGCCAGGGGTGGGGAGCCGGTTGCCCGGCTCCCCACCCCTGCCGGAGCGTCCTTCGAGAGGAGAACCAACCCGTGGCTCTATCCACGGCGACCAAGCCGCGTCCCGACGACCCGGCGCCGGCCGGCACGCCGGGCCGGCGGACGCGGGCCGGTCGGCGCCGGCACCGCGCCGAAGGGGTCGCCGGCTACGTCTTCCTTTCCCCGTGGCTGATCGGCCTGATGGCGATCACCGCCTTCCCCATGCTCTTCTCGCTCTACCTGAGCTTCACCAACTACGACGTGCTCTCCAGTTGGGAACTCGTCGAGTGGGTCGGGCTGGACAACTACCGGCGGATGTTCGGCGAGGATCCGGCGTTCTGGCACGCGGTGACGGTCACCCTGACGTACGCCCTGATCGCGGTGCCGCTCAAGCTCGCCGCCGCGCTCGGCGTCGCGCTGCTGCTCAACCGCGAACGGCGCGGCGTCGGCTTGTTCCGCAGCCTCTTCTACCTGCCCTCGCTGCTGGGCGGCAGTGTCGCACTGGCCCTGGTCTGGCGGGCCATGTTCGGCGGTGACGGGGCGTTCAACAGCTTCCTCGGCCTCTTCGGAATCCAGGGCCGGGCCTGGGTGAACGACCCGAGCTGGGCGCTGGAGACGCTGATGGTGCTGGCCATCTGGCAGTTCGGCGCCCCGATGGTGATCTTCCTCGCCGGGTTGAAGCAGGTGCCGACCGAGCTCTACGAGGCCGCCTCGGTCGACGGCGCCGGCCGGGTCCGCCAGTTCTGGAACGTCACCCTGCCGATGCTCTCCCCGGTGATCTTCTTCAACCTGGTGCTGGAGACGATCAACGGATTCCAGGGCTTCACCTCGGCATACGTGATCAGCAACGGCACCGGCGGGCCGGTCTACTCCACGCTCCTCTACACCCTGCACATCTACGACCAGGGCTTCGGAGAGTTCCGGATGGGCTACGCGTCGGCGCTCTCCTGGGTCTTCCTGCTGGCCATCGCGGTGATCACCGTGATCTTCTTCAGCACCGGCCGGTTCTGGGTGCACTACTCCGACGGAGACGACTGATGGCAGTCCAGGCAGTCCGGGCAACCTCGGCCACCGGCCGCCGCTGGCGCGGCGTGGTCCGGGTCCTCGCGCTCGTCGGGGTGCTCGCCTTCGTGCTCTATCCGCTGCTGTGGATGGCCGGCTCGTCCCTGAAGTCACCGACCGAGGTGGTCAGCAACCTCTCGGTGATTCCGGAGAAGGTGACCTGGGCCAACTACCCGGACGGCTGGAACTACATCAGGGGCCTGAGTTTCGGCCGGTTCTTCCTGAACAGCACGGTGATCGCCCTGGCCACGGTGGTCGCCAACGCGCTCTCCTGCCTGGTGGCCGCTTACGCCTTCGCCCGGTTGCGGTTCCGGATGCGCAGGCTCTGGTTCGCCGTCATGATCGGTACCCTGCTGCTTCCCAGCCACGTGCTGATCGTGCCGCAGTACGTGATGTTCAACTACTTCCGCTGGGTCGACACCCCGCTGCCGCTGATCGTGCCGAAGCTGCTCGCCACCGAGGCGTTCTTCGTCTTCCTG
The DNA here is from genome assembly GCF_040120695.1 of Plantactinospora sp. B6F1. Classification (NCBI taxonomy): domain Bacteria; kingdom Bacillati; phylum Actinomycetota; class Actinomycetes; order Micromonosporales; family Micromonosporaceae; genus Plantactinospora; species Plantactinospora sp. B6F1. Next base: position 183,960 of record NZ_JBEEAC010000009.1, read on the forward strand.
ATGGTGCAGTTCATGCGCGGCATCCCGCGCGAGCTGGACGACGCCGCCAAGATCGACGGTTGCTCGCCGTACGGGGTGTTCCGGCACGTGATCCTGCCGCTGAGCCGGCCGGCCCTGGTCACCACGGCGATCTTCTCGTTCATCTGGACCTGGAACGACTTCTTCACCCAGCTCGTCTATCTGCCGAGCCCGACCAGCTACACGGTGCCGATCGGGCTGCGGCTCTTCATCGACTCCAGCGGGCAGACATCCCTCGGGCCGATGTTCGCGATGTCCGTACTGTCGCTGCTGCCGGTCTTCGTCTTCTTCCTGGCCTTCCAGCGGATGCTGGTACAGGGCATCAACACCAGTGGGCTCAAGGGTTGAGGTGTCGGGGATGCAGACTCGGGACATGACCGAGCCACCCGCACCGAACTGGCCGGAGCAGCCCGCCCCGGCCACCCGACCCGACTGGCGGGACACCCTGCGCAACGCCGCCGATCTGGCGCTGCTCGGCATCGTCACCACCGTCGCGGCACTGCCGGTGGTCACCGCCGGAGCGGCGGTCGGCACCGGCAGCGCCGCGCTGCACACCTGGATCGAGACGGGGAGCTGGCCCGGGACCCGACCCGTGCTGCGGGACTTCCGCCGCGCCGTGCTGCCCGGCATCCTGCCCACCCTGCTCGCCGGGATCGCCGCCGCGGTACTCGCGGTGAACCTGCTGGCGCTGACCCGGGGCGTCGTACCCGGCGGCGCGGTGCTGGTGGTGGTCACCGCCGCGCTGGCGGCGGCGGCCGGCGGCTTCGCCGGGCTGACCGTGGTACGCCTCGGTCAGCGTGGCGGCGACGGCTGGCGGCACGCGGTCCGCGAGTCGACCCGGACGCTCCGGGAACGGCCGGTGATCCTGCTCGGCAGCACCGGTACCGTCGCGCTGGCCCTCCTGCTCTGCGTGCTCGTCCTCCCGCCGCTGACCCCGATCCTGGTCGGCTACACGCTCTTCGGGCTGCACGCCACCACCCGCCGGCTGGCCGGGCGGGTGCCGCCGTCGACCGACCTCTGACCCGGGACCTCCCCGTCCCGTTCCCGGGCTGGTTCGACCCGGCCCGGTCGCCCAGGGAGGGTGCTCAGGACCGGAGGCCAGGACCGGAGGTCAGGGCTGGTCGGCGGGCGTGAAGCGCACCGGCAGCGACGCCGGGCCGCGCGTCCAGGACGAGGCGACCGGCGCCACCTCCTCCGGCGCGACCGCCAACCGGACTCCTGACAGCTGATGCAGGGCGGTCTCGACGGCGGTCCGGGCGATGAGCCAGGCCGGAATGGTGGCCGGACAGGCGTGCGGACCGGCGCTCCAGGCGAGGTGAGCCCGGTTGCCGACCTCCGACCACGTCTCACCGGCGGTATGGATTCGCGGATCGGCATTGGCGGCGGCCAGGCCGAGAATCAGCGCGTCGCCACGCCGGATCAACTGCCCGCCCAGCTCGACGTCGGACATCGCGTACCGGGCCGCCGCGTTGGTGAAGGGCGGATCCCGCCACAGCACCTCGTCCAGCGCGTCGTCCACGCCGAGCCGGCCGCCCCGGAGGCGGCCGCCGAACCGCTCGTCGGTGAGCATCAGCCGCAGCGTCTGGCCGATCCAGTTGACGGTGTTCTCGTTCGACGCCACGATCAGCAGCAGCATGGTGTCGTAGATCTCGGCGTCCCCGCGCAGGTTCGGATGGGCGGCGAGGAAACTGGTCAGGTCCTTCGTCGGCGTCGCCCGACGCGCCGCGACCACCTCGGCGAGGATCTCCATCACCCGGCGGTGCGCGGCCGCGGCGTCGGCCTGCCAGGCGTAGAGCTGCTGCAGCGCGAGGTAAAGGGCCCGCCCCTGCACGGCGTCCAGGCCGAACGTGTCCGCGATGGCGAGCATCGGGACGACCGCGGCGTAGTCGGCGACCAGGTCGGCCTCGCCCCGGGCCGCGAAACCGGCGATCACCTCGGTGCAGAGCGCCGCGACGGCACGCCGCATCTGCCGCTGGTCGATCGTGGCGATCCCGCCGTCGATCGGGGCACGCAGCCGTCGGTGCCGCTCCCCGTTGGTGAAGAAGGCGTTGTTGTACGGCGACATCATCGGGCGGACCGGTGAGTCGGGTGCGAGCCGGCCGGCCTGGTACACCGACCAGTCGGTGGGGTCACAGGAATAGGTCTGCTCCTGCCGGGCGACGGTCAGGACCTCGTGGTATCCCAGCACGAGCCAGGCGTTGATCCCCGGTTCGAGCTCGATCGGCGCGACCGGGCCGTACTCCTCACGCAGCTTCTGGAAGACGTGTCGCGGCTCCGGACACATCGTCGTCGCCACCAGCGGAGTCAACCCGGTCATGTCGTCGAGGGACGCGGGAGTGCCCGCCTCCCGACGCGACGTCGCGGCTGTCACGAAACCACCTCCTGAGCGGCCGGACGGGTCCGGTCCGGAGTCGGGTCGCCGGCCGGGGCGGCGAGGTCGACGGCGTGCGCGACGAGGGCCGTCAGCGCGGTCAGGGCCGAGGCGCGATCCCGGGCGTCGCAGTCCACGATCGGCGTCTCCGGCAGCAGGTCAAGGGCGGTACGCAGTTCCTCGGCGCTGTGCCGCACCGTGTCCGGGAAGTGGTTGACCGCCACGACGAACGGCAACCGGGTGCCGATCTCCAACTGGTCGAACACCTCGAAGCTGGCCTCCAGCCGGCCGGGTCGGGTGTCGACCAGGGCCAGTACCCCGGCGGCACCCTCGGCCAGCCCTTCCCAGAGGTCCCAGAAGCGCCGCTGCCCGGGCGCACCGAAAAGGTACAACGCCAGGCTCTCGTCGAGGGTGATCCGGCCGAAGTCCATCGCGACCGTGGTGGTGGCCTTCCCCGGCAGGCCGGTGAGGTCGTCGACGCCCTCGCTGACCTGGGTCATGGTCTCCTCGGTCCGCAGCGGGGTGATCTCGCTGACCGAGCCGATCAGGGTGGTCTTGCCGACCCCGAAGCTGCCGACCACGAGGATCTTCACCGACTTGGTCACGGTGCCGGGTAGGTAGCGGTCAGAGAGCGCGGAGCCCATTCAGCACCTCTTGCAGTAGTTCCCGGGAAGGCTGTTCGGCGCGCGGGCTTCCGGCCCGCGCGGTCAGGTGGCCGGAGTCGACCAGGTCGCTGGCGAGCACGCGTACGACGCTCACCGGCAACTTCAGCCGAGCGGCGGCCTCGACGAGCGACAGCAGCCCACGGCACATGGCCAGCAGGGCGCGCTCCTGACGACCGGCCGAGACCGGCAGGGGTGGCGCCGGATCGGCGGCGACCAGTAGCGTGTCGATCCCTATGGTGTTGCGGGACGGCCGAGCCCGGCCCTTCGTGAGCACGTACGGGCGCAGCGCCGTGTCCCGGTAGGCGCCGCTCCGCTTCTCCCGCGGGGTCACACCCTGCTCCGCCGGCTCATCTGGAGCCGCCCGGGCGGCCGGCGGCATCGGCCATGGGGCGGTCAGCCGTGGTGATGATTGGCGGCGGCGTGGTGGTTGGCGGCATGGCGTCGACTCCTCCGTCTGGGGCGGAACTGCTCGGATGCAACTGTGATGCGCGGGCGTGGGCGCGACGGTGCGCCACACCTACGGCTGCCCCGGCCACCGGCCGGAAGCGTCAGGCCCCGCTGCCGTGCCGTGCCGTCGTGGCGAGGTTCCGCTCACCGATCCGGTTCACCTGTGCCTGCATCTGGTGCGCGATCAGCGCCGGATCGACGGCCGGCTCGGTCACCACCGCCAGATGTGAGCCGTCGCCGGCCCGCCGCAGGAACAGGTATCCGCCGTCGAACTCGATCATCAAGTGCCGGAGGGACCGGCCGCCCGACCCGAACTCCCGGCCCACACTGCGACCGAGCGACTGCAACCCGGAGGAGGCGGCCGCGAGCCGGTCGGCGACGTCCTGGTCGGTGTGCTCGGACCGGACCATCGCCAGGCCGTCGGCGGAGAGCACCACGGCGTGCCGGACGTACGGCACCGAGACCACCTCGGCCAGCATCCAGCTCTGGTCTTGCATCGCGCTCATCAGGAGCCGCCCATGGGACCCGTGGCGTCGTCCGTGGGGCGGACGGGGCGGTCAGGCGCGTTGGTGGTTGACGGCATGGCGTCCACTCCTCCGTGTGGGCGGAACTCCTCGGATGCAACTGTGATGTCCGGCTCGTCACCGGTCCGGGTGCCGGAGATGAAGGCGCCCATCCAGGAGCCGGCCTGCTCGGGTGTCGGCTCGGCGGACGCCGCGGCCGGTTCCGCCGCGACCGGAGTGACCGACGCGGACTCGCCGCGGCGGGACCGTCGGCGGGGCAGCGTCACGCCGGTGGCCGGGTCGGCGGGTTCCGCCTCGACCGGCCTCGGCCCCGGTTCCGACTGTGCCGCCGGCGGCTGCGCCGGCAGCACGGCCGGCGAGCGCAGCACCACCGCCTCCGGCGGGTCCACCGTCTCCACCACCTTCGACGGGATCAGCACCACGGCCCGCAGCCCGCCGTACGGCGACTCGCTCAGGTCAGCCCGGAAACCGTGCCGGCGGACGTAGTGGCCGACGACGGCGAGCCCGGTCTGCGGAATCTCGCCGAGCTCACCCAGCCCGACCGGGCGCCGCCCGGAGACCGTCTCCCGGGCCTGCTCCAGGCGGTGGTCGTCCATCCCGATGCCGCCGTCGTCGACCTCGATCACCGCACCGCGCTGCACCCGCCGAACCGTCACCGGCACGGTGGTGGCCGGCGGGGACGACTGGGTGGCGTTGGCCAGCAGCTCCGCCACCAGGTGGATGACCGGCTCCACCACCTCGGCGGCGACCGCCACGTCCTGGTCGCCGGAGACCTCGACCCGCTGGTAGGCCAGGATCCGGGCCGATGCGGCACGCACCACGTCCACCATGGCCAGCGGCTCCTGCCACTGCTGCCCCGGCCACTCTCCACAGAGCACGGCGAGGCTCTGCGCGTGCCGGGCCTGCTGCGCGGCGGCGTGGTCGACCCGCATGCTGGACTCCACCACGTCCGGGTCGTGCTGGTGGCGGTCGGCCATCAGCGAGACCTGCTCCTGGATGGAGTGCGCCGCCGTCTGCACCCGGCGGGACAGCGCCACCACCGCCAGCCGCAACGACTCCTCGCGCTCGTCCGACCGCTTCAGCGCGCTGGTCGCCTCGGCGAGGACCTCGTCGACGAGGCCGGCGGTCCGGTCGTCCAGCAGCGGATCGCGCGGTGTGGACGGTACCGGCGATCCGGTCAGCACGGCCGGGAGCCGGGCCCGGAGCAGGTGTTCGAGGGCGTTGTCCACCGCCGCCGACCGCGCCTCGGCCCGTTCCTGCCACTGCCTCTCGCGCTCCGCCAGCTGCTGCTGGTAGCCGCGCACCTGTCTTTCGAACTCCCGCTCGCGCTCGCCGAACGCGGCCCAGGCGGCCCGCTGCCGGCGCCGGAGCACCGCCAGCAGCACCAGGGTCAGCCCGGCGGCTCCGGCCGCCAGCGCGGTGACCGCCGTCGCCTCCGGGCCGGTGCCGAGCACGGCGGCGACCACGGCCGCCGTACCGGCCAGGGTGGTGAGAAGGACGGTGGCCGACCACAGTGGGCGGCCCATGGGCGAGGGACGACCGGACGATTCAAGAGGTGTCATGTTCACCTTCGAGCGGAGGATCCGGGCAGGACGGGGCCCCAAACCGCAGTTCAGGCACGTGGTGGATGAGGATGGTACCCGATCAGATCGGGAGGATCTCCCCTCTGACCGGACAGATGTCGCTGCCGCAAGCGGCGACCGTACGGTGGCCACGCCGCCATGGGTGGATCTCGGTCAGCGGGCCGGACGGAGTCAGTCCGCGCAGGTCGGAGCCGGGGAGACCGGCGTGGTCATCGCGGCCGGCAGTCGGGTCCGGTCACTGAGTACGGCGCAACTGATCTGCTCCGCGGTGACCTCGGTGGCGACCATGGTGGCGCCGTGCAGCATGGCGCGGTTGAGGTTCGCCCCGACCAGCCGGGCGTCGGTCAGGTCGATGTCGACCAGGTTGGCACCGACCAGTCTGGTCCGGACCAGTTCCGCTCCCGGCGCGGTGACGTAGCCGAGGTACGCGTCGCTGAGGTTCGCCCCGGTCAGGTCGGCGGCGGTCAGATTGGTGGCATCGAGACGGGCACCCCGCAGGTCCGCGCCGACCAGCGTCGCACCCGTCAGCCCTGCCCCGTCCAGCGCGGCGCCGACCAGCACGGCACCGGCCAGCGTCACCCGGTCGAGCATCGCCAGGTTGAGTCGCGCCTCGGTCAGGTCCGCCCCGCCCAGCCGGGCCTCCCGCAGGCTGGCCCGGTCGAGTACGGCACCACGCAGGTCGGCCTCGGTGAGGTCGGCCCGGTCGAGCCGGGCCCCGGTCAGGTCGGCGCCGTCGAGCCGGGCCCCGGTCAGCAGGGCACCGGTCAACCGCGCCTGCGCCAGCGACGCCCCGGTGAGCACCGCCCCGGTCAGGTCCAGCCTGTCACCCGGGCGGTCCCGGGCGGCATCCCGGCGACCGATCACGGTCAATGCCGCCTGCACGTCCACCCCGGGCCGCCGGTCCGGGCCGGCCGGCCGCCGGACCGACCCGGCGGCGGCCTCCGCCGCGTCCAGCTGCGACTGCCGGCGTACGAAGGTGGCGAGCACCGGGACGACGGTCGACTGCTCGGCCGGCGCGTCCCGGAGTACGCCGTCCAGCGCGTGGACGCCGCTGGCCCGTACCACATCGGAGGGCGAGGCGAGCAGCTCGACGGCGGCGGTGAACCTCGCGGTGACCCGGTCGGGTCCGGCGTCGGTGGCGCCGGCGGCGGAATGCAGCGCCACACCGGCCAGCAGCGTGGCCACGGCGCTGAGCACCAGCGCGGGTACGCCGAGAAACAGGACCGGCCGCCGCCGGCCGGGCTGGATATCCATGCACGTAGTCTGCCTGCCGGTTGCTGACCCCGGCTACCCGGCGACGTGCGCACCATCCGGCGGTCTGGGCGTCGTCCAGGGCCGGACGCTATCCGGCGGTGAAGCGGGCGACGACGAACTCGGAGTCGGCCCCGCAGACGATGACCGAGGTGTTCCAGGAGCAGGAGTCGGTGCTGACCTCCTTGAGCAGGCCGAGTTGGGTCAGCTTTCCGGACTCGGCGACCACCCCGGCGACGCTGGCATCCTGGGTGATCGTGCTCAACTCCTTGGCGAAGAGCAGCAGGTTGCCGCCGTCGACCCGGACGGCCACACCGTCCTCGCTCAGCTTCTCGGCCCCCTCGGTGGAGAAGAGTTTCGCCACCGGGTCGCCGCTGGAACCGGTCTGGACCAGGACACGCTCGCCGACCGCCAGCAGGCTCTTCGCCTGCGGCACCTTCCGGCGCCAGGCGGCCTGCTGACTGCCGCCCTGGTCGGTCCGGACCGCCACCAGCTCGGTGCTGTCGGTGCCGGACCCGGCGGTCTCCAGCAGGCAGACCTGCTTCTCCCCGCAGGGCTCCAGTTCGGTCGGCCGGCGGTTCTTGTCCGCCGCGTTGTAGATGGTCGTCGGTGGGCCGAGGGTCTCCAGGTCGTACCGGGCCAGGCCGTAGCCGCCGGTCTTCGGTGCGACGAAGAGCTGTCCCTCGTACGCCAGCACCTCGTCGTCGGTGTCGGCGGCGTCGGCCCGGGACTTCAGCACCTCGCCGTTCGTCACGTCGATGACCCGGATCGAGCCGTCCGCGCCGATCTGCACGAGTCGCGGTTTGGCACCGCGGTTCGGCAGCGCCGCGTCCCCGTACGGCTCGGCGGGCCCACTCACCTCCTGGAGGGTCCGCATCGGATAACCGGCGGCGTCGCTGTCGTACTCGCCCTTCGGGTTCGGCCTGGTCCACTCCTTGCCGGTACGCGCGTTGATCCCGATCAGCATGTCGGCGGTCTCGTCGAGCACCACCACGTACTCGTCGAAGAAGTAGAACCGGTCGTCGCCCCGGACGGCCCGTTTCCACAGCTGGGCACCGGTCACCGGATCGAGGGCGATCAGGTCGCGCGGGGTACTGGTGCTGCTGACCTCCGCCTTGGCCAGCAGTACGTCCGGGAGCGCCTTGATCCATCTCCACCCCTCGGCGCCGGCCGCCGTGGTGATCCACCGTTCGACCTTCGCCGACTCGGCGTGGAGTACCGCGATGTCCAACCGCTGGTCGGTCCGCTGGTAGGCGACGTACGCCCGCTCACCGGCGGTGGCGGTGAGGAGCGAGGTGCGGTTCTTCTCCCGTGTGGCGATCCGGTCGACCTCCTGGAAGGGGACGTAGTCGAGGCCGGGGTAGCGGTCCCGGGTCAGGTAGAGCAGCGTCGCGGCGACCACACCGACCAGCGCGACCAGCGCCCCGACGCCGATCCAGACCGGGCGGCGGCGTGCCAGGCCGGCCAGCCACGCCGACCCGACACCACCGGCCGGATGCGCCGGCCCGACACCACCCGCCGGATGCGCCGGCCCGGTCGGCGGATAGCCGCCGGCAGCCGCCGCCCCGGATGCACCGGCGACCGCCGTAGCCGGACCGGATGCACCGGGGACCGGCGCCGCCCCGGTTTCGTACGCCCGGGGCTGTCCCGGCACCGCGCCACCGGCGGCGGCGGCCGGGCTGGTCGGCACCGCACCACCGGCGGCCGGGCTGGTCGGCACCCCGGCGCTGCCCCGGGCCGGGAGTGTCGCCGGGAGCGGGAGTTCGGCGAGCGCGCCCTCCGCGACCGGCAGCTCCGGCTGTTCGAGTACGGTCGGCGCGATGCCGAGTTCGGCGTGCAGCATCCGGGCCACCAGCGGAACCCGGGAGGAGCCGCCGACCAGGAACAACCCGGCGAGCTGGTCGACAGCGAGCCCGCTCCTGGCGATCACCGAGGCGGCCTCGTGGACGCCCCGGCGCAGCAGCGGGCCGACCACGCTCTCCAACTCGTCCCTGGTCAGGTGCAGCGCCTGCTCGACGCCGGGCACGGCGACCGGCGCGGTCGCGGTGCGGGAGAGCATCTCCTTGGCTCCGCGTACGTCGTCCCAGAACTGCCGGCGGGCGCGCCACTGGCCGGCGCTGGCCGGCTGGCGCAACTGTTCCCAGATCGGCGGGTACGCGGTCCGGATCACCCCGCCCAGGTGCTCGACCAGCGCCGCGTCCAGGTCGAGCCCGCCGAGGTCGGCGACACCGCCCGAGCCGACCACCACGAACCGGGCCCGACCATTCCCGTCGATGCCCTCGTTGCGGACCACCGCGATGTCCAGGGTGCCGCCGCCGAAGTCGAAGACGGCCAGCGCGGACCGGACCGGCACCGGCCGGCGCAGCACGTCGGTGAAGTAGCGGGCGGCGGCAACCGGCTCCGGCACCAGCAGCGTCCCGCCATTGGGCCGGGCAGCCGGACCGGCACCAGGGAGCCGGGCGGCCGGATCGGCACCGGACGGGACCGGTGGCCAGCCGGCCCGGGCGACGGCGGCGGCCAGGGTGTCCCGGCGACGTGACCCCCAACTGGCCGGGTAGCTGAGTACGGCCGGCGGCAGGAACCCGACCGCCTCCACCGCGGCGTTGGCCACCGCACCGAGCACGCCGGCCAGCAGGTCGACGGTGGCGATCTCGCGGTCACCGAGGAGTACGGCCGGCTCGTCGATCCGCCGCTTGGGGTTCGGTTCGTAACGGGCCGGGTCGGCCTGGGCCAGCCGCTGGGCGTCCCGCCCGACGTGTGGCCGTCCGGCGTCGTCGAGGAACACGCCGGACGGCAGGATCGGCTGCCCGTCGTGCAGCAGCGGTCTGGTCCGGCCGTCGGGCCAGCGCAGCACCGCCACGGTGTGCGAGGTCCCGAGGTCGACGCCGAGCCCGTAGCCTCCGTCCTGACCCGCCATGAACCGACTCCTCCGCCGGGCGAGGGGTTGCCCGGCCCTGCATGTTACGGGGGCACCCCGCAGCACCGGACCCGGCCGTGATGATCTCGCTCGTTCCCGGGGTCGCCGGGGACAACGGGGTCACCGGGGACAACGGGTCGACGGGGACAACGGGTCGACGGGGACAACGGGGTCGACGGGGTCGACGGTCGGGCGACGGTCAGGCTGCGGTCAGGCGGCGAGACGGCGGCGGGAGATCTCGGCGAGCGCCACGGCTGCCGCCACGCTGGCGTTGAGCGACTCGACCTCGGAGACCATCGGGATGCTGACCCGCAGGTCACAGGTGCTGCCGACCAGCCGGGACAAGCCTCGTCCCTCGGAGCCGACCACCAGCACCAGCGGACCGACCGCCGCCTCCAGGTCGTACAGCTCGGTCTCGCCGTCGGCGTCCAGCCCGACCACCAGGAACCCCTCCTGCTGGGCGAGCTTCAGCGACCTGGTCAGGTTGGTCACCTGACTGACCGGCACCCGGGCCGCCGCACCGGCACTGGTCCGCCAGGCGGTCGCGGTGATCCCGGCGGCCCGCCGCTCGGGTACGAAGACGCCCTGCGCGCCGAAGGCCGCCGCCGAGCGGATCACCGCACCGAGGTTGCGCGGGTCGGTGATGCCGTCGAGCCCGACCAGCAGCGGTGAGGGCTGCTCCAGCGCCACCGCGAGCATGTCCTCGAACGGCTGGTAGGCGAACGGCGGCACCTGCACGCCGATGCCCTGGTGCAGCACCCCGCCGGTCATCCGGTCCAGCTCGGCCCGGCTGACCTCCAGGATCGCGATGCCCCGGTCGGCGGCGGTCCGGACCGCCTCGTTCACCCGGTCGTCGATGTCGATGCCCTGCGCGACGTAGAGCGCCGTCGCCGGCACCTGTGACCGGAGCGCCTCCACCACCGGGTTGCGCCCGACCAGCAGCTCCGCCGCCTCCCGCCCGGGAGCCGAGCGGCGGCCCGGCGCGACCCGGGGACCCGGACGGGGAGCCGGCTTGCCACCGGGACGCCCGGCACTGGCCGCACCCCGACCGGCGCTGACCGACTTGCGCCCGCCCTTCTTCGTACCGGCGCCGCCGGCACCCCAGGTGGTGTCCTTGCTTCCCGGTATGCCGACCTTCGGCGCCCGCCCCTCCTCGGCGGCCGCCCGGCGCTCCTTCGCCTGCTTCCAGGCGGTGCGCTGCGGCACCTGCTCGGTGCCGGAGTACGCCTTGTGCCAGGGGCGCTCGTCGGCGGGCAGGGTCTTGCCCCGGCCCTTGAGCGCGTTCCGGTTCTTGCCGCCGGAGCCCCTGACGGCGCCCTTCTTGGCGCTGACCCGACGGCCTCGGCGTGGCGAGTTTCCGGGCATCAGTCCTGTTCTCCGATCGTCCAACGCGGCCCGTGCGGGGTGTCTTCGACCACCACGCCCGCGTGCTTGAGCTGGTCGCGCACCGAGTCGGCCGCGGCCCAGTCCTTGCGGCTGCGGGCCTGTGCCCGCTGCTCCAGGGCCAGCGCCACCAGTGAGTCGACCACGGACCGCAGTTCCCCATCCTGCCCGTTGCTGCTCCAGGCCGCGTCGAGGGGGTCGAGCCCGAGTACGTCGAGCATCGCCCGGACCACACCGAGCGCCGCCCGGGTCCCGGCGTCGTCGCCGCCGGAGAGTGCGATCTGGCCGTCCCGGACCGTGTCGTGCAGCACCGCGATCGCCGCCGAGGTGTTCAGGTCGTCGTCCAGTGCCGCGCCGAACTCGGCCGGCAGCTCGGCGAGCGTACCCGCGCCGACCCGTTCCACGGCCCGCCGCACGAAGCCCTCGACCCGGCGGTACGCCACCGCCGACTCGCGCAGCGACTCGTCCGAGTAGTCGATCCGGGACCGGTAGTGCGGGGCGACCAGGTAGTAGCGCAGCTCGACCGGACGGATCCCGATCGAGGCGACGTGGTCGAGGTCGACCACGTTCCCCAGCGACTTGCTCATCTTGGCCTCGCCGAGGTTGAGCAGGCCGTGGTGCACCCAGTACCGGACGAAGGGCAGGCCCGCGGCGCGGGACTGGGCCTGCTCGTTCTCGTGGTGCGGGAAGGTCAGGTCGAGCCCGCCGCCGTGGATGTCGAACTCCGCGCCGAGGTAGCGCCAGCACATCGCCGAGCACTCGATGTGCCAGCCGGGCCGGCCCGGCCCCCACGGCGACGGCCAGGCCGCGTCCGCCGGCTCCTCCGGCTTGGCGCCCTTCCAGAGCGCGAAGTCGTTGACGTCCCGCTTGCCCCGTTCGGCGGACTCCTCCCCGATCTGGGTCTGGGTCGCCTCCGGCCGCTGGCCGGACAGGTCGCCGTATTCGGCGTACGACCGGACGTCGAAGTAGACGTCGCCGGAACCGTCGTCGGCGACGTAGGCGTGCCCCTCGGCGAGCAGCTTCTTGATCAGCTCGTGCATCTCGGGGATGTGCCCGGTCGCCCTCGGCTCGTACGTCGGCGGGAGCACGTTGAGGCTGCGGTACGCGGCACCGAGCAGCACCTCGTTGGCGTACGCGATCGACCAGAACGGGCGGTCCTGCGCGACCGCCTTGGTCAGGATCTTGTCGTCGACGTCCGTGATGTTGCGGATGAAGGTCACCCGGAAGCCGCTGTGCAGCAGCCAGCGTCGCAGCACGTCGTAGTTGACCCCGCCCCGGAGGTGGCCGATGTGCGGCGAGGACTGGACGGTGAGGCCACACAGGTAGATCCCCACCTCGCCGGCACGCATGGGAACGAAGTCCCGCACCGAACGGGTGGCGGTGTCATACAGGCGTAGCGTCACCGTACAAGGGTACCGACCTATGTCTGTTCGGGCTCACCCCGCAGACCCCCACCCGCACCCCGCAGAATCCTCACCCGGCCCGGCTCCGGTCGCGCCGGCTCCCGTGCCGACCGGCACCGGCCGTACGCTGCCTGATGTGGCGAGGGTGGTGGGCGACGGAGCGGCCGACCCAGCGGAGGAGGCCGCCGGCCGGGCCGGCGAGGAGGCCGCCGGCCGGGCCGGCGAGACGGCGCAGACCCTGGACCGTGGCCTGCGCCTGCTGCACCTGGTCGCCGACGCCTCCGGCGGGCTGACCGTGACCGAGGCGGCGACCCGGTTGGGTGTCGGCCGGGCGGTGGTCTACCGGCTGCTGGGCGCACTCACCGAACACGGGATGGTCCGCCGGGACGCCGGTGGCCGGCTGCGGCTCGGCGCGGGACTGCTGCACCTGGCCCGGCGGGCCCAGCCGCTGCTCGCCGACGGGGCGCTGCCGGCGCTGCGCCGGCTGGCCGAGCAGACCGGGGCGACCGCGCACCTGACCGTGGTCGACGGTGCCGAGGGGGTGGCGCTGGCGGTCGTCGAGCCGAGCTGGACGGCGTTCCACGTCGCCTACCGGACCGGCACCCGTCATCCGCTGGACCGGGGCGCGGCCGGCCGGGCGATCCTGGCCGGCCGGCAGGGCCGGGCCGACCCGGTGACGACCAGCGGCGAACTCCAGTCCGGCGCCCACGGCGTCGCCGCACCCGTGCTCGGAGTCCCCGGCCTGGAGGCCAGCGTCGGCGTGGTCGCCCTGGCCGCCCTCGACGTCACGAAGACCGGCCCCCAGGTCCGCGCCGCCGCCACCGAGATCGCCACCGCCCTCTCCTGACCCAGGAGACCGGGCAACTTCCCGGAAAGAGTGGCTCCCCGGGCGCTGGAGGCCACTCTTTCCCTGATATTGCCCGGACCTTCACCGCCTGTTAGGGGGTCTGGCACCAGTGGTGGAGTAGGGCGGGGAGTTCGGCCAGGGAGCGGATCTCGGCGTCGGGGCGCAGGCCGGCCGGGCGGGCCAGGCCGGCGCGGTTGAGCCAGACCGCGCGCAGGCCGGCTGCCTGGGCCGCCTCGACGTCCTTGCTCGGCGAGTCTCCGACGTGCACCACCGACGACGGGGGCGTCCCGGCTGCCGCCAGTACCGCCGCGTAGAACTCCGGTGCCGGCTTCTTCGGTACGCCGCCGACGTGCGCGTAGATCTCGAAGGCGAAGTCCGCGGCCAACCCGCACCGCTCCGGCCGGCTGTTGCCGTTGGTGGCGAAGCCGAGCGTGTACGACCGGCGCAGCACCCCGAGTGCCGGCAGGGTGTCCGCGAAGGGCCGGGTCAGCGCGAACCGCCGGGCGAAGTAGAGCTCCGCGATCGGCTCCAGTTCGGCGGTCAGGCCGGCCCGGGCCAGTGACCGGGCCAGCGCGGCCCGGCGGATCCGGGTGACCGGCTCACCGGCGTGGTCGGCGAGGACGGCGTCCCAGTCCCCCTCGATCTCGGCCAGCGTGACGTCCCGGGCCGCCGGGCTCAGCCGCCGCATCGCAGCGAGTACGGCGACCAGCGCGCCGGTCACCGCCGGACGCAGGTCGACCAGTGTCTCGTCCGCGTCGAACACCACCGTGCGCACGTCCACGCGTACGAGGGTAGGTGCCGCCGGGAACGTCAGGGATGGGTCATCCGGAGTACGTCGAGCGCCTCGTCGAGCTGCTCGGCGGTGAGTCGGCCCGCCTCGACGTGTCCCCGGGCGAGCACCACCTCGCGGATCGACAGCTCCTGGGCCAGCGCCTCCTTGGCGATCGAGGCCGCCTCGTCGTAGCCCAGGTGGCGGTTGAGCGGGGTGACCACCGACGGCGACCCCTCGGCGTACGCCAGCGCCACGTCGACGTTCGCGACCAGGCCGACCACGCAGCGGTCGGCGAAGAGCCGGCTGACGTTGGCGAGCAGGCGGATCGACTCCAGCACGTTGCGGGCCAGCACCGGCAGCATCACGTTCAGCTCGAAGTCGCCCTGCGACCCGGCGAAGCCGACCGTGGCGTCGTTGCCGATCACCTGGGCGCAGACCTGCCGGACCGCCTCGCAGACCACCGGGTTCACCTTGCCGGGCATGATCGACGAGCCGGGTTGCAGGTCGGGGATCTGCACCTCGCGCAGCCCGGCCCGGGGGCCGGACCCCATCCAGCGGATGTCGTTCGCGATCTTGTAGAGGCCGACCGCGATCGTGCGGAGCTGACCGGAGACCTCGACCAGCCCGTCCCGGGCGCCCTGCGCCTCGAAGTGGTTGCGCGCCTCGGTCAGCGGCAGCCCGGTCATCTCGCGCAGCTTCTCGATCACCTTGGGCGCGAAGCCGGCCGGGGTGTTGATCCCGGTGCCGACCGCGGTGCCGCCGAGCGGCAGTTCGGCGAGCCGGGGCAGGCAGCTCTCCAGCCGCTCGATGCCGTACCGGATCTGGGTGGCGTACCCGGAGAACTCCTGGCCCATCGTCACCGGTGTGGCGTCCATCAGGTGGGTACGGCCGGCCTTCACCACCTCGGCGAACTCGTCCACCTTGGACTCCAGCGCGAACTCCAGGTGCCGCAGTGCCGGCAGCAGGTCGTGCACGACGGCCTGGGTGGCGGCCAGGTGGATGGAGGACGGGAAGACGTCGTTGCTGGACTGGGCGGCGTTCACGTCGTCGTTCGGGTGCACCTCGCGGCCCAGCTTCCGGGCGGCCAGGGTGGCGATCACCTCGTTGGCGTTCATGTTCGACGAGGTGCCGGAGCCGGTCTGGAAGACGTCGATCGGGAACTGGTCGTCGTAGCCGCCGTCGGCGACGTGCGCGGCCGCGGTGACGATCGCCGCGGCGACGGCGTCGTCGATCACGCCGAGTTCGGCGTTCACCGCCGCGGCGGCGCCCTTGATCTGCGCCAGCGCCCGGATATGCGCCGGTTCGAGTCCGCGTCCGGAGATCGGGAAGTTCTGCACCGCCCGCTGCGTCTGGGCCCGCCACAGCGCGTCGACGGGCACCTCCACCTCGCCCATCGTGTCGCGTTCGATCCGGTAGCCGGCCGCCTCTGGTGTGGTCACGCGTTCCATCCTGCCCCGACCCGGGCCGGCTCGCAGATGATCGCCGTCACGGATCGGTCCGCCGGACACCTCAGCCGCCAGTTCCGGCTCGTTCCGGGGTTCGCGTAGCTGCCGCCGTATCTCATGCTGGTCCGGGGTCAGCCGAGTTCGCGTAGCTGCCGCCGAATCTCGTGCTGGTCCGGGGAGTCGACCTGGATCAGCAGGGCGAGCGCCCGGGTCCAGTACGACCGGGCGGCCGCCGGATCGGTCGGGCGCAGGCAGTGGGCCAGTCCATCCAGCGCGCGAGCCTGCTCGTACGGCGTCTGGATCTTCGTCGCGCCGAGCAGTGCCTGCCGGTGCAGGTCCAGCGCGGCGGTGGTGTCCCCGAGATCCAGCATGGCGCGGCCCAGGAGGTTCCGGGCGGTGCACTCGCCGGCCCGGTCCCCGGCGTCCCGCATCGCCACCAGCGCCTCCCGGTGCCGCTGCGCCGCCACCTCCGGCCGGCCGCACCGCCGCTCGACGTTGCCGATCTCGTTGAGCAGGTCCGCGACGGCGAACGGGTTTCCCCGGGCCCGCTGGATACGCAGCGCCACGGACATGTAGCGCAGCGCCCGGTCGCGCTGACCCAGCCGCCCGTACACCCCGCCGATCGAGCCGACGGTGTCCGCCACCACAGCGATCTTGCCGACCTGGCGGGCCAGGAAGAGCCGGTGCCGCAGCACCCGCAGCGCGTCCGAGTAGCGGCCGAGCCCGAGATAGACGCTGCCCAGGTTGGTCAGAGCGCCCGGCATCGCATGCCAGCCGGGTGTCTGCCGGGCCAGCTCCAAGCCGAGTTCGAGGTAGTGCATCGCCTCCCGGGTTCGGCCGAGCATCACCAGCGGCAGGCCGAGGTTGACCGTCGCCACCGACCGCCCGGCGACGTCGCCGAGCCGCTCCCAGATCGCGATGACCACCCGCAGCGACTCGAGCGAACGCTGGAACTCACCGAGCCGGAAGTACGCCGAGGTGAGGTAGTTGTGCATGATCGCGATCCCGGCGTCGTCGCCGAGCGCCTCCGCCGCCCGCAGCCCGTCGGTGTGGGTCTGGATCAGCTCGTCCAGGTGGCCGCCGAGATAGAGCTGCCGCCAGTTGGCCCGGGCGAGCTGCCAGGCGTACCGGTACAGGCCCTCCTGCACCGCCAGCTGGACCAGCGCCACCATGTTGCGCCGCTCCGCCTCCAGCCAGTCCTGCCCTCGCTGTACCGCGACGGCGACCAGTTCGGGGCGGGCCGGCTGCCCCGGTATGGCCAGCTGGAGGTTTCCGTTCGGTTCGAGGACATGGCTCACCGAGGCGGCGGCGTGCAGGTAGTAGTCGAGCAACGCCTGCAACGCCTGCCGCCGCGCCGGCGCGCCACCGACCACGGTGACCAGTTCGCTGACGTACTCCCGGACCAGATCGTGCAGCTGGAACCGCCCCGCGTCCACCTCGTCCACCAGGTGCGCGTCGACGAGTTCGTCGAGATGTTCCCGGGCCACGGCGAGCGGCAGCTCGGTCAGCGCGGCACAGGCGTACTGGTCGAACTGCACGTCGGGACGCACCCCGAGTAGCCGGAACGTCCGCTGGACCGGCTCCGGCAGCTGGGCGTACGACAGCGCGAAGGCGTCCGCCAGGGTCCGGTGCTCGACGGCGAACTCGGCGAGTACCGGACGGTCCGGGGCGCCGAGCCGCTGGGCGAGGTCCGCGACCCGCCAGCGCGTACGGTGGGCCAGCCGGGCTGCGGCGAGCCGGATCGCCAGGGGCAGGTATCCGCAGCGCCGGACCACCTCCTCCGCCGCCGTCGGCTCGGCCCGGACCCGTTCCGGGCCGGCGATCCGGGCCAGCAGGTCGACCGCCTCGGCGGGCTCCAGCACGGTCAGCGACTGCGCACGTACCCCATCCAGGCCCACCAGCCGGCGCCGGCTGGTCACCACGGTCAGGCAGCCGGGACCGGCCGGCAGCAGCGGGCCGACCTGGGCGGTGCTGGCCGCGTTGTCCAGCACCAGCAGTACGCGCCGGCTGGCCAGCTCGGTGCGCCACAGCGCCAGCCGGTCATCGAGGCCGGCCGGGATCCGCTCCCCCGGTACCCCGAGTTGCCGCAGCAGCGTGCCGACGGCCGTGCTCGCCGGCAGCGGGCTGTGCAGGCTGTGCCCGTGCAGGTCGACGAAGAGGTGCGCGTCCGGGTACGCGGCACCCAGCGCCGTCGCCAGGTGTACGGCCAGCGCGGTCTTGCCGCTGCCCGGCATGCCGTCGATGACGTGGACGGCGGAGAAGCTCGGATCGGCCTCCTCTATCTCCTTACGCAGCCGGGCGATGGTCTCGTGCCGGCCGGTGAAGTCCTCGATGGCCCGGGGCAGGGCACGTACCGGCGACCGGGGCTCGGGCTCCTCGTCCGCCGGCTCGACCTCGCCGGCGAGTATCCTCCGGTGGACCTCCCGCAGTGCCGGTCCGGGTTCGATGCCGAGCTCTCCGGTCAGGATCTCCCAGCCGGCCCGGAACACCGCGAGCGCCTCCGCCCGGCGGCCGCTGTCGGCGAGCGCCAGCATCAGTTGGCCCCGGAGCCGCTCCCGCAGCGGGTGGCGTTCCACCAGTTCGGTCAGTTCGGCGACCAGGTCGCCGCTGCGGCCGCCGAGCCGCAGTTCGAGCGCGAAGCTGTCCTCCATCGCCAGCATCCGCTGCTCGTCCAGCGACGCCGCGCCCCGGCGGACGGCGTGACCGCTGATGCCGGCGAGCGCCGGACCGCGCCAGAGCGCGAGGGCGGCCCGGTACCCCTCCCGCGCCTCCGGCCAGTTCTGCTCGGCGACGGCGCTGCGGGCCCCGGCTACCAGCCGCTCGAAGCGGTACGCGTCCAGGTCGTCCGGCCCGAGCACGATGCGGTAGCCGGCGGGGCCGGTGACGATCGTCTCACCGGGCACTCCGGCGGCGACCAGCAGCCGGCGCAGCCGGGAGACGCAGGTCTGCAACTGCCCGCGCGCGGTGACCGGCGGATCGGCCTCCCAGACCGCGTCGACCAGATCGTCGACGGGTACCACCTGCGGGGCATGCAGCAGTAACACCGCCAGAACCACTCTGTCCCGGCCGGCGGTCACCGTCGACTCGCCGCCGCTCACCTGGAGCGGCCCAAGAATTCCGAACCGCATGCCGGCTCCTGACCGAGGTCACATCCGGCAGCAGGGTAACCCGACAATCACGCGCGGCAGAATCGACTTGATAGCGGGCTGGCAGTGGAACGAGAGTGCCACCGCGAACACTGTGCACAGCACGTATGAAGTTGGGTACAGCACCGACGGGGGCGGTGCGTCCGGCGACCTGCGGGGGCGGCGGACGCACCGTGTCGGAGCAGCGGTTTCGCCGCCATCCACACCTGAGGAGACGCCAGGACATGGATGCCTCTGCACGTCCCCGGCGGACCCGGCCGGCGCCGGCCGCCGGGGACGTGTTGCAGTTCGCCGAATCCGACTACTGCTACGGAACCGGCCCGCTCGTCCTCCGGGTCACCCGGGTCGGCGCGGATCTCGGCCGGTATCCCCAGCTCGAGTGGCTGTCCCTACGCGGCGTGGAGTTGCGCGGAGACGGCAGCGCCGGTCCCGAACGGCAGGTGCTGGTCCGCACCAGCGCCCTATCCCACGCCGCTGAGTCGCGTTTCAGGTTGCCCGTCGTCCAGCGCCGCCCGATGGGCAACGCTGCAGTTCCTTCGGATCCAGGTAATCCGCCTAGCGGGTTGACGCTCAGGCGTCATTCCTCTCCGTCCCGGATGATCTGGCGGATGCGCTCCCGGCTGTAGCCGGTGACCTCAACGATGTCGCGCTGTCGCGTCCCGGCCGCTGCCTTGGCCCGAATCGCCTCGGCCAGCTCCGCACGCGCCTGGTCCACCCGGGCGCGAGCCTCGGCTAAAAGTCGGGCGGCCCGCTCCTCGGCGCGAGATACCCCAGCCTGCGCCGCACGCAGCTTCCGTACCGCCGACTCCAAGTCCGCCACTTGGCCATTCCAACAGGCCAGATGTTAGGCCAACTCATGTATCCCCTGATTTGGCCAACCTCATAGCTTGATGTTTGGCCAAATATCTAGTGTGATAGTTGGCATCTGCGGATGCTCGGACGGGCCGGCGATCCCCGGGCGCCCGCTGGGTGACTCCAAGTAGAGGAGATTCAGATGGCCAGCTTCGCGCCTACGGAGATCCGGGTGGTCGGTCCGCGTGAGTTGCCGGCGGACGGGAAGGTGCAGGTCTGGACCGACAGCGGTTCCGGCCATGGGCACGAGATCAGGGTGTGCACCGAACACCTGATGCTGTCCGTCCTCGACTCCGGCGACGGTGCCACCGCCATCTACGATCTCCGGGTCTTCTACTGCCGGGGCTGACCCAACCCCGACGCGACAAAGCCCTCGATCAGCCGCCCCTGCTCTGGCCTCGCCGTGACCGGTCAGGTGGCTGACCCTGACGGTCTGCTCAAGACTCCGAAGCCAAGATCTCAAGTTTTGGCGCCGAAACTTGAATCTGCACCTGGGAAGTTCAAGCGCGGAACGTAGCGGTGCCACTTCGATCAGTCAACCCGCACCCCTGCCCGCGTCGGCGCCCGGCCGAACCCATGATCGTCTTGGCGGTCACCTGGACAGCAGAGGCGTTATCGGGCTCCGATTACGCCTCTGCTGTCCAGGTGAATGCAGGCGGCTGCTCGACGGGGCGCCTGCCCGACGGCCAAGAGGTCCGGGACGGGACCGAAGAGTAGGTCGGTGCTTGGCGAACCGGAGCTGACCTACCGATCCGAGGACGGGCGTGACCTTCCGCTGCTGGTCTGGCGACTTCACCGACCGGCGCTGGTGATCAGCTCCGGCCCGCTCGGCGGCGGGGGGTACGCGTCACTGGGTGGTCAACGCGACCGTGCCGATGTCGTACCGCCGGGACGACCCGGACGCCCATCTGGCAGCAGGCACTGAGCGATCAGCGCCCGGTCAGCGGCGGCCGACGGTCAGCACCGGCTTCGTGACCTCGGCGAAGAAGTCGTCAGGAGTGCCATTGGTCCCACGGCGGTTGTGGGCGCGAAATCACGGTCGGCTGGCCTGGGGTCGAGGGGTGCCGCCGTCCGGCTGGTCGTGAGGGCTGGATGCCGTGGTAGCCCACTCGCGGGCCAGGATGGCAAAAACGAGTTGGTCGGCCCACTCTCCCCTGAACAGATAGCTTTCGACGTGGCGCGCCTCCTGACGCATGCCGAGCCGGACCATCAGGCGGGCAGACGCAGCATTGCGGCCGTGACACCGGGCGTAGATCCGGTGCAATCCGAACTCGGTGAACCCCCAATCCAACAGCGCCGTCGCGGCTTCCGTAGCCAACCCGCGACCTCCGTGGTCGGGATGGAAGACGTAACCGACTTCAGCCGTGCGGTCGGCCTGGCTGCGCCAGACCAGCTCCACCGTCCCGATGACCTCGGCGGCGGTGGCTACGGCCAACGTCAGGCAGTCTCCCTCAGCGCGTAGCGCGTCCTCACCCGCCATGGCGATCACCGACGATCGCGACTCCTCGCGAGTACGCGGCTCGCTGAGCGTCCAGCGGAAGACGTCCGGTCTGCGCTGCCATGAGCACACGTCATCGAGATCATCCAGCGTGACCGGGCGCAGGGTGAGCCGCGCGGTACGAATCGGGTACGTCGGTCGGAACATCCAGCGATATTAGAAAGTCTGCGTGGCGGGCTCGCCCGTCAGGGGCGGGCACCAATGTGAAGGACACTCTTAGGCTTCATCACATCGGCGAAGAAGTCGTTGCCCTTGTCGTCGACGACGATGAAGGCCGGGAAGTCCACCACCTCGATCTTCCAGACCGCCTCCATGCCGAGTTCCGGATATTCCAGGACCTCGACGTGCTTGATGCAGTCCTGGGCCAGCCGGGCGGCCGGGCCGCCGATGGAGCCGAGATAGAACCCGCCGTGCTGTTCGCAGGAGCGGGTCACCTGACCGGACCGGTTGCCCTTGGCCAGCATCACGTGCGAGCCACCCGCGGCCTGGAACTTCGGCACGTACGCGTCCATCCGGCCGGCCGTGGTCGGGCCGAACGAGCCGGAGGCGTACCCCTCGGGGGTCTTCGCCGGTCCGGCGTAGTAGACCGCGTGGTCGCGCAGGTACTGCGGCATCGGCTCACCCGCGTCCAGCCGCTCGGCGATCTTGGCGTGCGCGATGTCCCGGGCCACCACCAGCGGGCCGGTCAGCGAGAGCCGGGTCTTCACCGGGTACTTCGACAGCTCGGCCCGGATCTCGTCCATCGGCCGGTTCAGGTCGATCTGGACCACCTCGGAGCCCTGGTCGAGCTGGGCGTCGGTGACGTCCGGCAGGAACCGGGCCGGGTCGGTCTCCAGCCGTTCCAGCCAGACGCCGGACGGGGTGATCTTGCCTACCGCCTGCCGGTCGGCGGAGCAGGAGACCGCGATCGCGACCGGGCAGGAGGCACCGTGCCGGGGCAGCCGGACCACACGTACGTCGTGGCAGAAGTAGCGCCCGCCGAACTGCGCGCCGATGCCGAACTGCCGGGTCAGCTCCAGTACCTCGCCCTCCAGCTCCAGGTCGCGGAAGCCGTGCGCCAGCATCGAGCCGGCGGTGGGGAGGTTGTCCAGGTACTTCGCGGAGGCGAGCTTCGCGGTCTTCAGGGCGTACTCGGCGGAGGTGCCGCCGATCACCACGGCGAGGTGGTACGGCGGGCAGGCCGAGGTGCCGATCAGCCGCAGCTTCTCCTCCAGGAACTGCATCATCCGCTTCGGATTGAGCAGCGCCTTGGTCTCCTGGTAGAGGTACGACTTGTTGGCCGAGCCGCCGCCCTTGGCCATGAAGAGAAACTTGTACGCGTCCGGGTGCCCGTCCGGGTCCTCGGCGTAGATTTCCACCTGGGCCGGCAGGTTGCTGCCGGTGTTCTTCTCCTCCCAGGTGGTGAGCGGGGCGAGCTGCGAGTACCGCAGGTTCAGCCGGGTGTACGCCTGGTAGACCCCCCGGGACACCGCCTCGTCGTCGGCACCGTCCGTCAACACGTGCCGTCCCCGCTTGCCCATCACGATCGCGGTGCCGGTGTCCTGGCACATCGGCAGTACGCCCCCGGCGGCGATGTTCGCGTTGCGCAGCAGGTCCAGCGCGACGAAGCGGTCGTTCGGCGACGCGGCCGGGTCGTCGATGATGGCCCGCAGCTGGGCGAGGTGTGCCGGCCGCAGGTAGTGGGAGATGTCGTGCATCGCCTCGGCGGTCAGCGCGGTCAGCGCCGACGGCTCCACGGTCAGGAAGCGACGGCCGCCCGGCCCGTGAACCACGTCTACGCCCTCGTCGGTGACCAGTCGGTACTCGGTCTGGTCTGCGCCGACGGGCAACAGGGGGGAGTACGAGAACGGCGCGCCACTGCTCATAGCCGGCAAGCCTAGGCCAGCCGACCGCGGCCGGCCCACCCGCCGGGTCGGCCCTGCGACGTCGCTCTCATCCGGCTGCCGACGCGGGAAACACGCTCAGCCGTCCTTGCCGTTCTCCGGTGGGCACTCCGGCTGCTTCGGGCCGCCGCACTCGACGCCGGGCTCCGGTTCCGGCCCGCCCGGGCCGGCGGTCGGCCCCGGGCCGCCGGTCGAGACCCCGGCGAACCGGAGGTACCCGATGTCCCGCCCGTCGCCGATCACCATCCCGGCCGGACCCACCGCGAGCACCTCGGCCGACGAGCGGACGTTGGCCAGTTCCCGGCCGCTGCGCGGGTCGAGTGCGACGATCCGGTTCGGACGCCGGTCGATCAGCAGGGCGGCGTGCCGGGCGAGCGCCGCCCCGCCCTCGGAGTGGACCGGCCGGGTCCACCGGGCCCGGTCGATGGCGAGTTCGCTGCCGATGACCGAGCGCTGGTCGGCGGAGCGGGAGAGCGCGTACCGGTCGTCGACGGCGAGCAGCTTCTCACCCTTGGGGCCGCTCCAGAGCACCCGGCCGTCGTACGCGTCGATCACCGTCTCCCGGGCGTCCGGCCCGACGCCGACGAAGACGTTCTCGCCGCCCTGTGGATCCTCCCGCTGTACGCAGCCGGCACCGTCGGCGGTACGCAGGTTGAGCCCGTCCCGGCGCCACACCTCCTGCCCGGTCGCCGGGTCCCGGGCCACCACGGTGAAGTAGCAGGTGCCGTCGGCGGCGCGGGCCTCGATGCGCAGCATCCGGCCGCCGACCACCACGATCCGGTCCTGCTGCCCGGGCTTCACGTCCTGCATCACCCGGCCGGTGGCGGTGTCCACGATGTGTACCCGGCCGTCGACGGAGAGCCCGAGCAGCGGCGGCATCTCCACCGGGCCGCCGGCACCCTCGTGTACCCGCCGGGTGGTCAACGGCCGGGTGCCGAGGGTGTCGGGGTTGCCGGCGAGCGGCCCGGTCTCGACCCCGGGCAGGAACGTCGTCCAGATCGGATTGCTGCCCCGGGGATCCCACGCGGTCAGGGTGCAGTCCCGGGGCTCCCGGCAGCGCACGTCGAGCACGGCGTTGCGGTACGTCCAGACGCCGACCGCCGCGCTGTCCTTGCGGCGTACCGCTCCGGTGTCGGGGTCGAGCAGCTCGTAGCCCTTGCTCAGCAGCTTGCCGACGGCGACGACGGCGTCCCGGTCGCCGCCCGCGACGGCCGCCCAGTCGGCCTTGCGCTCCCAGAGTCGCAGGCCCGTGGCGAGGCTGCGGGCCTCGACCCGGGTGCGGTAGCGGATCACCACCGTGTTGCCGGCGATGGTGACGCTCTGCGGGGTACCGCCGATCCGCTGTTGCCAGACGACGTCCGGCTCGGAGATCGGCTCGTCGCGGTTGACCCAGTCCCAGACTCCGGGGAACGGGTTCCAGACGTTGGTGGCCGCGAGCACGATGACCGCGATCAGCGCGACGGCCAGGGCGGACATCGCGCCCGCGCTCCGGGCGCTCCCCTTGGCCATCCGCTTACCGTAAACGAGAGGGCGCGGCAAGTGCCGCTAGGCGTTATGTCCGTGTCGTGGATCTTCGTGCAACCGGCTCCGGACGGAGCCAGCGCCACAGCAGCAGGGTCGCGGCCATCGAGGCGACCCCGGCGAGCACCATCACCCGGCCCGGCGGGAGCCACTCGGCGAGCAGCCCGGCCAGCCCGGCGGTCAGGCCCTGCGTGGTCATCAGCCCGGTGGCCAGCAGCCCGAACGCCTGCCCCCGGCGCTGTTCCGGCACCGCCGCCAGGAACCGCCGGGCCAGCCCGAGCTGGAAGGCGAAGCCGAAGGTGGCCAGCCCGAACAGCACGGCGCCGGCGGCCAGCCCCGGTCCGGCGGCGAAGCCCAGCATCGGCGCACCGAGCAGCAGCGCCAGCCACGGGGCCAACCGCTCCCGCCGGGCCGGCGCGACCCACCGTCCGAGCACCAGGTCACCGAGGAGCATGCCGAACGCCGACGCCGCGAAGAGCACCCCGGCGCTCGCCCCGGGACCGAGGTCGTCGGCGTACGGCACGATCACGCCCTCGGCGCCGACCAGCAGCGACCCGGGCAGCCACTGCACCAGCAGCAGTCCCCGGATCCGCCGGTCGCGCAGCAGCAGCCGGTTGACCCGCCAGGTCTGCCGGACCACCCCGTGTGCCGCCGCCCGGCGTGGCCGCTCCGCCACGCCGTACCGCACCAGGAGGGCGGAGAGCCCGCAGGTGAGCGCGGTCAGCCAGAGCGCGCCGTACGGGCCGACCAGGCCGAGCAGCAGGCCGCCGAGGCCGAACCCGAGCACCTGGGTGGCACCCGCCGCGATGGTGAAGAGCGAGCGCCCGAGTACGTAGCCGTCCCCGACGAGCAGTTCCGGCAGCAGGGCGTTGCGGGCGGCGCTGCTCACCGGGGCCAGCAGCCCGACCGCGAAGACCAGTCCGAGCATGCCGGCCGGTGGGAGCACGCCGAGCGCGAGCAGCGCGGCCGCGGCCAGCCGCAGCAGGTCGTAGCCGACCATCAGGGCCCGGGGACGCCACCGGTCGGCGAGGGCGAGCAGCAGTACGCCGCCGATCGCGTGTGGCAGGAAGCCGACCACGTACGCCAGCGCGGCGAGCAGCGGCGACCCGGTCCGTTCGTAGATCAGTACGGCGAGGGCGAGCATCTTCACCGTCTCGCCGACCATGAACACGCCGAAGCCCGCGAAGATCGCCCGAAACTCGGGTACCGCCAGCACACTGCCGAACGTCGCCGGCCGGTCGTCCGGCTCCGGTCTGCTCGCCCGGTCCTCGACCGGGCCCGTCGCGGTGCTCACCCGGCCAGCGTGCGCGACCCCACCGCGCCGCACTAGTGTTTCGGGCAGGAGCGAAAGGTGCCGGCAGTCCCCGGGCCGTCGGAGCGGAATCGGCGGAAGGAGCCGGCGTCGGTGACCATCCGGATCGAGGTGACCCCGGCCGACGTGGCGGCCAGCCGGTTCGCCATCTCGCCGCTCGGCGAGGCGATGTCGGCGTTGCGGCTCTGCGCCGGGCAGCACCGGTCGGCCGCGCTGGCCCCCTGGGTGGCCCGGGTCCGGGACCGGTACCTGCGGTTGCGGCGGGACTCACCGTCCGTCGGTGCGCTGCTGACGCTGCTGCGCCGGGACGGCTACAACGCGGACTTCGTGCAGCCGCCGCCTCCGGCGGTCGGGTTGAGCTTCGCCGACGAACTGGCCGCGATCCGGGCAACCCCGCTGGAGCAGGCCCGCGAGGAGCTGGCCCGCAACCTGGCCGGGCACCGGACCCCGCCGGAGTACGCGCGGCGGATCTTCGAGGCACCGGACGTGGTCGACCGGATCGCCGACGGAATCGAGGCGGCCTGGACCGCGCTGGTCGCGCCCGACTGGCCACGGCTGCGGGCGGTACTCGAACGGGACCTGCTGCGCCGGGCCGGGCAGCTCGGCACGTACGGCTGGGCCGCCGCGCTCGCCGACCTCGACCCCCGGCTGCGCTGGGTCTCGGACGGGGTGGACGGGGTGATCGAGGTCGACTGCGCCGACCGGGGCAGCCGGAAGCTGGCCGGCCGGGGGCTGCTCTTCGTACCCACCGCCTTCGGCCCGCTGATCAGCTACACCGAGCCGCCCTGGCCGTACGCGATCGTCTATCCCGCTCGGGGCGTGGCCGACCTGCTCGGCCCGCCACCGCCCGGCCGTACCCCGGACGCGGTGGACCGGCTGGTCGGCGCCTCCCGGGCGGCGGTGCTGCGGGCCCTGGCCGTCCCCGCCACGACCAGCCAGCTCGTCGCCCAGCTCGGCAGCGGGTTGGGCAGCGTCGGCGGGCACCTGGCGGTGCTCCGGGACGCCGGGCTGGTCAGCCGGACCCGGCTCGGCCGTTCGGTCCGCTACGAGCGGACCGCGCTCGGCGACGCGCTCGTCGCCGAGCCCGCCCCCTCCGACGCGCCCGCCCCGCCCGACGCTCCCGTCGCCGAGCCCGCCCCCTCGGGCGCGGCGTCCACGGCCGAGCGGAGCAGCGGCAGCACCCGGTAGGGGATCTTCTCCGCCAACGCGATGATGCTGGAGGCCCGGGCGATCTGCTCGTGCGCGACGATCTGGTCGAGCACCCGTTGCAGGTCGGCGTTGGAGCGGGCGACGATCCGGCAGAGCACGTCACCGGAGCCGGTGATGGTGTGCGCCTCCAGCACCTCGGGGATGCCGAGCAGGTGTGCGGTCACCGGGTCGTGGCCGGACCGCTGGTTGATCTCCAGCGTGACGAAGGAGGTCACCGCGAAGCCGAGCGCCGCCGGGTCGAGCTGCGGCCCGAGACCGGCGATCACGCCCCGGGCGAGCAGCTTGTCCAGTCGGGCCTGCACGGTGCCCCGGGCCACCTGGAGCCGGCGGGAACACTCCAGCACGCCGATCCGGGGTTCGGCGGCGAGCAGGTCGATCAGGCGGACGTCGAGCCAATCAAGCCGCACATCTTGCACAGTAGTCACGGCTGCTCACCATACTAAATGCACAACCTGCTCAGCGTTTTGCGGATTGGTTGCCCAGTCAGCACCCCGAGCGGGATGCTCCCGGAAAGACCGGCCGGGCCGCCGGCCGGTCGCGGCACCCCAGGAGGCAGGACGATGACCAGCGCACTCCACAAGCCGTCCGGCGCCGGCTCGGCTCTGGACGTCGACGTCGACGTCGACCGGCTCGTCGGGGCCGTCGCGCACGACGACGCCGCCGACCCCTTCCCGGTGCAGGGGATCGACCACATCCGGTTCATGGTCGGCAACGCGAAGCAGACCGCGCACTACTACTCGACCGCGTTCGGGATGACCCGGGCGGCGTACCGGGGACCTGAGCAGGGCCACCGGGAGCACGCCGAGTACGTGCTGACCAGCGGCTCGGCCCGGTTCGTCTTCACCGGCGCGGTCCGCCCGGGCGCCCCGGACGCCGACCACGTGGCCCGGCACGGCGACGGCGTACTCGACATCGCGCTGGCGGTGCCGGACGTGGACGCCGCGTACGCGCACGCGATGGCGCAGGGCGCCACCGGCCTGGCCGCCCCGTACGACGTGACCGACTCACACGGCACGGTCCGGATCGCCACCATCGCCACCTACGGCGACACCCGGCACTCGCTGGTCGACCGCTCGCGCTACCAGGGCCCGTTCCTGCCCGGCTTCGTCGCCCAGGGCCCGATCGTGGACCGGCAGCCGATGATCGACGCCGGCCTGCAGCCGAAGCGGTTCTTCCAGGCCGTCGACCACGTCGTCGGCAACGTCGAGCTGGGCCGGATGGACGAGTGGGTGGAGTTCTACCGCCGGGTCATGGGCTTCACCAACATGGCCGAGTTCATCGGCGACGACATCGCCACCGACTACTCGGCGCTGATGTCGAAGGTGGTGGCGAACGGCACCCGCAAGGTCAAGTTCCCGCTCAACGAGCCGGCGGTGGCCCGCCGCAAGTCGCAGATCGACGAGTACCTGGAGTTCTACGGCGGACCCGGTGCCCAGCACATCGCGCTGGCCACCAACGACATCCTGGCCAGCGTCGACGCGATGCGGGCGGCCGGCGTGGAGTTCCTGGACACCCCGGACTCGTACTACGACGACCCGGAGCTGCGGGCCCGGATCGGCCAGGTACGCGCCCCGATCGAGGAGCTGAAGGCCCGGAAGATCCTGGTCGACCGGGACGAGGACGGCTACCTGTTGCAGATCTTCACCAAGCCGGTGCAGGACCGGCCGACGGTCTTCTTCGAGCTGATCGAACGGCACGGATCTCTCGGTTTCGGCAAGGGCAACTTCAAGGCACTCTTCGAGGCCATCGAGCGGGAGCAGGAGGCGCGCGGGAACCTGTAACACTGTCAGCGTGACCCAGCAGCCTCCCACCATGCATCCGCCGCCGCAGGGGTACGTCCCACCGCAGGGATACGGCCCGCCGCCCGGCTACGGCCCGCCCGGCTACGGCCCTCCGGGGTACGCGCCGGGCCGGCCGGGCCACGGGCCGGTCCCGGGTTACCCGGTGGCGCCGCCGCCGGTCAGCCCGTCCGGGCAGCCGCTCGCCTCGTTCGGTGACCGACTGCTGGCGTACCTGATCGACTCGGCGATCCTCTTCGGGACGATGATGGTGATCGCGATCCCGGTCTTCGTGGTCTACTTCACCACGGGGGGTGCGGACTTTTTCACCGTGACCGATCCGGACACCGTCACCCTTGAGCTGTACCTGTCGGACTTCCTGGTGCCGCTGCTGTTGCTGGAGGTCGGCCTGCTACTGGTCGGGCTCGCCCTCCAGTACGTCTACCACGTGGAGCTGGCGAAACGGACCGGGCAGACCGTCGGCAAGCGGGTGATGAAGATCAAGATCATCCCGCTGGATCCGGCCGGCACGATCGGCCGGCCCCCGCTGGCCCGGCGGTTCCTGGTCCAGACGGCCGGCGGCCTGGTGCCCGGGCTGAACTACCTCGACGGCCTCTGGCAGCTCTGGGACAAGCCGTACCAGCAGTGCCTCCACGACAAGTTCGCCAAGACCGTGGTGGTTAAGGTGCCAGCGTGAACGTCTGGACTCAATCAAGGTCGTCCCGGTGACGGTGCAGCCGGGCTGGTACGCCGACCCCGCCGAGCCGACCACCCAGCGGTACTGGGACGGCGAGGGCTGGGTGGGCGCACCGCTGCCCGTCGACGCCACCCCGCCACCCGGTCCGCCGCCGGCCGAGGAGCCCGAGCCCACCCCGGCACCGTCCAGCGGTGCCGGAGCCCCACCCGGGGCACCGGGTTCTCCCGCCGCACCCGGCTCACCAGCGACGCCACCCCCGCCCGGTGCGCCCGGTGGGCCGGCCGCGCCGTGGGGTGGCCCGCCGTGGGGTGGGCCACCGTGGGGTGGGCCACCGGGCAGCGGCCCGCCGACGGGCGGTACGCCACCGGTCAGCGACGCACCGCCGAGCGGACCGCCGTCCGCGCCCGGTTGGCCGGGTGCCGGTCCGGCGGGTCACCCGTACGGGCCGCCCGGAATGCCGTACGGGCCGCCGCCGCCAGGCTGGCCGCATCCGTACTGGGCCGCGCCACCACCCCGGCCGCACGGGTTGGAGCTGGCGCCGCTCGGCGCCCGGGTGGTCGCCCGGCTGATCGACATCGGCCTGGTGCTGCTGCTCAACGTGGTGGTGAACAGCTGGTTCGTCTGGCGTTTCGTGCAGGAGGTCGAGCCGGTCAGCCGGGAGATCTGGCGGCGTGCGCTGGCCGGCGAGTCGACCACCGAGGGCCTACCCCAGGTCAGCGCGGAGGCCGACGGGTTGCAGGTGGTCATCCTGCTGATCGCCGTCGCGCTCTGGTTCGCCTACGAGGTGCCGTCGGTGGCCAACACCGGGCAGACCTTCGGCAAGCGGATCATGAGGATCAAGGTCGTACCGCTGGCCGAGACCGAGCAGTTGGGCTTCGGTCGCTCGTTCCGGCGGTTCAACATGCTGGGCCTGCCGGTCTTCCTCTGGAGTTGCTGTGGCATCGGCTTTCTGATCCAACTCGTCGACTGCGCGCTTCCGTTCTTCGACCGGCCACTGCGGCAGGCCCTGCACGACAAGCGGGGCCAGACCGTGGTGGTCCGAGCGTCCGCCCCGGCCAGTCCCCCGGCCGAGACCACCGACACCCCGCACGATCGCTCTGGAGGCCCCGCGTCATGACCGGTCCGACCCCCGATTCCGGCCAGCGTCCCGCGACGACTCCCCGGCTGACCCGCGCCGATCTGGACGCGCTGCCGAACTACGTGCCCGGGCGCAGCCCGGCGGACCTGGCCCGGGAGCTGGGCCTGCCGGAAGCGATCAAACTGGCCAGCAACGAGGTGCCGTACGGTCCGCTGCCGGGGGTGGTCGAGGCGGTCGCCGAGGCGGTCGCCGGGGCACACCGGTACCCGGACATGGGCGTACTGGCGCTGCGGGCGGCGCTGGCCGAACGCCACGGCGTCGACCCGGACCGGATCGCCACCGGCTGCGGGTCGGTGGCGCTGGCCGAGCACCTGGTCCGGGCGACCTGCCTGCCCGGGGACGAGGTCGTGTACTCGTGGCGCTCCTTCGAGGCGTACCCGATCATCGCGGCGACCAGCGGCGCGACCAGCGTGCGGGTGCCCAACGACGCCGGCCACGGGCACGACCTGACCGC
The DNA here is from genome assembly GCF_040120695.1 of Plantactinospora sp. B6F1. Classification (NCBI taxonomy): domain Bacteria; kingdom Bacillati; phylum Actinomycetota; class Actinomycetes; order Micromonosporales; family Micromonosporaceae; genus Plantactinospora; species Plantactinospora sp. B6F1. The sequence goes on from NZ_JBEEAC010000009.1 coordinate 215,074, forward strand.
GATGGCGGCGGCGGTGACCGACCGGACCCGGCTGATCCTGGTCTGCAACCCGAACAACCCGACCGGGACCAGCCTGCGCCGCCCCGAGCTGGACCGGTTCCTCGCCGCGGTGCCGGACGACGTGCTGGTGGTGCTCGACGAGGCGTACCGGGAGTTCGTCACCGACCCGGCGGTGCCGGACGGCCTCGCGGCCTACGGCGACCGGCCGAACGTGGTGGTGCTGCGCACGCTCTCCAAGGCGTGGGGCCTGGCCGGGCTCCGGATCGGCTTCCTGGTCGGGCAGCCGGAGGTGGCCGCGGCGGTACGCAAGGTGGTCACCCCGTTCTCCACCAGCCTGGCCGCCCAGGCGGGGGCGCTGGCCGCGCTCGACCAGGCCGACGAGGTACGGCGGCGCTGCGCGCTGGTGATCGCCGAGCGGGACCGGGTGACCGAGGCGCTGCGCAAGCGGCTGCCGGCCGGGCCGGTCGGGGCGACGGTGCCGGAGAGCCAGGCCAACTTCGTCTGGTTGCCGTTGGGCGACCGGTCGGTGCCGTTCGCACAGGCCTGCGAGGCGCGCGGGATCATCGTCCGTCCCTTCGCCGGTGAGGGCGTACGGGTCACCGTCGGCACCCCGGCCGAGAACGACGCCTTCCTCGCGGTGGCCGACCAGCTCACCCAGCAGCGGTAAGCGAAGAAAGTACGATTAAACTCCTTTTGGCCCGCAAATAGGACGATATCCCCTATCTTCCTCGAATAGGTCACCGGGCGCGGCCCGGGATCCGAGATCACCGGATCGACGAGATCCATTCGAGAAAGCGTGAGGTACCGTCCGTGCGACTTGCCAGAATGCTCGTGATCGGAGCGGCCGCCGCGGCTGCGGTGGGACTCACCGCCGCACCCGCCGTGGCGGCGCCGACCGACACCACCACCGTCACCTTCGACGTCACCGCCGGCACTCTCGACATCGACGCGCCCACCTCGGCCGACCTCGGCTCCGGCGCACCGGGCACCACCATCGACGGCTCCCTCGGCGCGGTCACCGTCACCGACGCCCGGGCCTCGGGCGACGCCTCCTGGGCGGCGAGCGTGACGTCGAGCGTCTTCACCACCGGCACCGGTACGCCGAGCCAGACGATCCTCGCCTCCGAGGTCGAGTACTGGTCGGGGAGCCTGATCACCTCGACCGGCAACGGCACCTTCAACCCCGGCCAGGCCACCTCCGACGATGCGGTGCCGCTGGACACCGTCACCCCGGTGGTCGCGTTCACCCACGTCGGCGGCACCGGCAACAACTCCGCCACCTGGAATCCAGGGCTGTCGATCAACGTGCCGCTGGACGCCGAGGCCGGCACCTACACCGGGACGGTGACGCATTCGGTGGCGTAGTCCCCGCGCGACGGCGGCGGTCCCGACCGGACCGGTGCCGCGACCGGCGGGCTGGGCACCGCTGCTCCTCACCTGCCTCGTCGGCCTGGGTCTGCCACCCACCCAGGCCGGCGCGGCCGGTCGGGACGACCCCGACACCGAGAGAATCGGGATCCAGCTGCTGGAGGCACCGGTGGACCGCCGTGCCGACCCACGGGCGCTGCGCTACATCGTGGACCACCTGCCGCCCGGCACCGTGATCCGGCGCCAGCTGCTGGTGGTGAACAAGACCTCCCGCGCCCAGCGGGTCGACCTCTACGCGGCGGCGGCCAGCGTCGAAGGGGGCCGGTTCCGGTTTGCCGAGGGCCGGACGCAGAACGAGCTGAGCTCCTGGATCTCCCTGGACAGGGAGCGGGTGGAACTCCCGCCGGGCGCCAAGACCCGGATCCGAGCCACCCTCGACGTACCGCCACCAACACCGAAGGGTGAGCGGTACGCCGTCATCTGGGCCTCGACGAAGTCCCCGCCGAAGAAGTCGGCCAACGTCAGCCAGATCCACCGGGTCGGCGTACGGGTCTATCTCGACATCGGTGTCGGTGGCGAGCCGCCGTCCAGTTTCACGATCGGTGACGTGGTGCCGGCGCGGGACGCCCAGGGCGTACCGTCGGCGAGCATCCGGGTGGCGAACACCGGCGGGCGGGCGCTGGACCTCAGTGGCACGGTGTCGCTCTCCGAGGGACCGGCCGGGACCCGCGCCGGCCCGTTCGAGGTGATCGAGGGGACGACACTCGAACCCGGTGCGTCGGGCAGCGTCGGCGTGCGGTTTCCCCGGGAACTGCCCAACGGCCCGTGGAAGATCGACATCGAACTCGCGAGCGGTACGGTGCGGCAGCGCGGCACCGGAAGGATCACCTTCCCCGACCCGGGCGAGGTCGGCGAGCCGAGCCGGCTCCTCGCGCCGCTGCGCACCCCGTGGGGGATCGTCGGAACCTCGCTGGTCGTCGGCCTGATCCTCACCGGCGGACTCTTCGTCGTCGCCCGCCGGGCACACCGCCGTCGCAAGGTCGGTGCGGCGGCCGGGTCCTAGTCTCCGTCAGCGCACCGCCCGGCCCGGCACCGCCTCGGCCTGGTCAGGTGCCGGCCAGGATGACCGGCTGGGCCGCCAGGTAGTAGCGGTCGTCCCCGGCGGCCGGGTCCACCGGCTCGGCGAGCCGCTCCACGGCGACGAAGCCGCTGGCGGCGTACGCGAACCCGGGTGTCCAGCTGGTCGAGTCCCGGCCGTACGTGAACGGGAAGCGCGACCGTTCCGCCCCGGTCGCCGAGTCCAGGGTGACCAGGTCACCTCCGGCGGTACGCAGGTGCACGCGGCCGGGTTGGGTGGCGATCAGCCGGGCCTGCCCGGCCTCGGACCAGCGCCACAGTTCGGCACCGGTCCGCACCGACCGGGCCAGCAGCCCGGTCCCGTCCGGGGTCACCGCGACCTCGTCGACCAGGACCGCCTCGGGCGCGTCCAGTGCCGGGGCCGGCACCGGGCGGGCCCCGTCGAGCAGCCAGCCCCGGGTCACGCCACCGCTGACCGTGCGCAGGGCCCGGCAACCGGACCTCCCGGTCGCACAGCCGACCGGGCTGACCTGCACCGGCCGCCCGGAATCGTCGGGACGCCAGCGCCCGACGAGGGCGCCGGTGGCCACGTCGCGGAATTCCACCTCGACCGATCCGGCGCAGACGTCGACGACGGTGAAGAGCCCGTCGACGGTGGTCAGCCCCCGACCCGCCGCCGCGTCCGCGCCGTCCGGGCCGCCGTCCGCGCCGGCCGGGCCGTCCGGGCCACCACCGTCCGGGCCATCCGGGCCAGCACCGGCCGGGCCATCCGGGCCAGCACCGTCCGGGCAGGCCGGGTCGGCGGCGAGGCGCCACAGTTCCCGGCCGGAGTCGAGGTCGATGCCGCGCCGGTCGGCGGCCTCCCCGACCACCAGGACGGGCCGCCCGGTCGAGCCGTGGGCGGTGTGCAGGCCGGTCGGGGCGTAGACGGTGGCCGCTCCGGTACGCCGGCCGAGGTAGCCGTGCCCGGGACGCGGTCCGGCCGCCCGCCAGCGGACCGTGCCGGTACGGGCGTCCAGCGCCACCAGCTCGCCGTCCGACCAGCGGGTCAGCACCGTGCCACCGTCGGCCGCCACCCCCGCCACCTGGGCCGGCCAGCGCCGGTACGACCAGTACGGCGTGCGCCGGGTCGGTGCGTCGATCGGCCGGTCGGCTCGGATCTGCCGGGTGGTGGCGTAGACCCTGATCCGGTCGTCGACGATCAGCGGTGCCGCGTTGAGGGTGCCGACGACGCCGGGCCGGACGGTCACCGGAGCCGGATAGTCGCCCCGGGCCGGAGTACTCACCTCGGCGGGCGCCAGCACCCGGTAGACGATCACGGCGGCCCCGGCCAGGAGCAGCGCCGTCACCACGATGGCGACCGCCGTCCGCGGCCGGTTTCGCGCGCCGTTCGGCGTTGCCATGCCCGGACACCTCCGCCGGAACCCTATCCAGGGTCGGGCGGCCGCCACCTGGCAGGTGCCCGATCGGGGTAGCCGGCGGGCGCGGACTCCGTCGGCCGGTCAGGCGGCGACGGCCGGGCCGCTTCGTCCGGAGCGGGCGGCGGTCGCGGCCAGGTCGGCCAGGTCCCGGCGCAGCGCGCCCTCGCCGGCCCGCGCGGCGAGCCCACCGAAGACCACCGCGAGCAACCGGCTGTACCGCGCGGTCGGCACACCCTGGTGGCTGACCGTCACCACGGTCCGGCCCCGGCCCGGCGGTCGCGCCGGCACCGGAGCGAAGGTGTACGTCGTCAGATAGTCGACGCCGTTGCCTGACGAGCTGACGACGAGTCGCCGGGCCGGCACCGCCTCCTGGACCGTGAACTCCTCGACCATCACGGTGCCGTCCGGGCCGGGCCGGCTCTCCCGCCAGACGGTGCCGACCCCGAGGCTGGTGCCGGATTCCCGGCCGGACCTGGGTGGCGCGACGCTCTCCTCCGGTGCCGGCTGCCCGGTCTGGCGCAGCACCTGCACCTCGTCGACCTGACAGAGCCATCGGGGGCGGTCGGGCAGGTCGGTGAAGACCCGCCACAGTTCGTCGGCGGGTGCCTGGATCAGTCGGCTGAACGCCACCGTCGACATGGGCACCTCCCCGCCTGTCACGGTACGGCGTGGTGAGGACAGTTCACACTCCAGACCGCCACAGAGTGATCATAACGTGACAGTACGGAGTGCGAACGAATGTCGTGGCGAAGTGTTCCCCGTGACCGCGCGGTTCCGGCAGTGCTCGGAACCGCGCGGTGTCGATCAGCTTCCGAACGCGCCCGTCCTGGTCGCGGTCACGAACGCCGCCCAACTGGCCGGTTCGAACGACAGCACCGGGTCCGGGTCCTTCGAGTCACGCACGCCGACCACTCCGGGCAGGTTGTCGGCCACCTCGATGCAGAGCCCCTGATCGTTCGAACGGCTGCTCTTGCGCCAGCGAGCAACTTCCGCGTTGAACATATTTGTACCCTTTCAAGCTTAATAACACTTGATGACGGGTTTGTCACCGTCCGGGTAAGTCAACGCGCGACGAGCAATCCTGTTACTCGTCTCGACCGATCAATCGCACACTTCGTCCGACCGGCGGCGGGAGACCGACCGCCGGCTCAGTCCGGGCGGGCCGGAGCGATCGTCCCGACGACCTCACCGAGCCCGACCGTGGTGCCGTTCGGCCCCGGCGCGGTGGCGCCGATCCCGACCGTGTCACCGTCGGCCAGGAAGGTCCGGGTCGCCCCGTCGGAGAGCGTCACCGGCTCGGTGCCACCCCAGGTCAGTTCGAGGAACGAGCCGACCTGCTCGCGGCGCGGACCGGAGACGGTGCCGGAGGCGTAGAGATCACCGGTACGCAGCGCCGCCCCGTTCACCGTCAGGTGGGCGAGCTGCTGGGCCGGCGTCCAGTACATCCCGGCGAACGGCGGCTCGCTGACCCGGGTGCCGTTCCAGTCCACCGTCAGCCGCAGGTCCAGCCCCAGGTGCGGTACGTCCCGCAGGTAGTCGAGCACCGCCGGCTCCTGCTCCGGGGCCGGCACCCAGGCGTCGGCCAGCGCCTCCAACGGCACCACCCAGGGCGAGACCGAGGTGCAGAACGACTTGCCGAGGAACGGCCCGAGTGGCTGGTACTCCCATGCCTGGATGTCCCGGGCCGACCAGTCGTTGAGCAGCACCACCCCGAAGACGTGCGCCGGGAAGTCGGCCACCCCGACCCGTTCGCCCAGCGCCGACGGTACGCCGACCACGAAACCCACCTCGGCCTCGATGTCCAGCCGGGTCGACGGCCCGTACACCGGACCGTCCGGGGTGCCGCGCTGCCCCGTCGGGCGGACCACCGGGGTACCGGAGACCACCACCGTGCCGGCCCGGCCGTGGTAGCCGACCGGCAGGTGCCGCCAGTTCGGCAGCAGCGCCTCCCCGTCCGGCCGGAAGATCTTGCCGACGTTGCTCGCGTGGTGCTCGGAGGAGTAGAAGTCGACGTAGTCGCCGACCTCGAACGGCAGCACCAACTCGACCTGGTCGAGCGGGACCAGCAGCGGAGCCACCGCCGCCCGGTGCCGCTCGTCGGTCAGCAGCTGCACGATCCGGGTCCGGACGGTGCTCCACTGCGCCCGGCCGAGCGCCAGGAACGCGTTCAGCGTCGGCTGGCGCAGCGCATCGCCGGCCAGGATCAGCCCGGCCGCCTCCGCGCCGTCCAGGTCGAGGACGAAATCGCCGATCCGTACGCCGATCCGGCGCGCCCGCCCCGCCGACCGGAAGACCCCGTACGGGAGGTTGTGCACCCCGTACGCCGAACCCGTCGCCTCCGTCACCCAGGTCACACCCGTCCCCCAACCGTCACGACTCGAAGCCTCCGTTCACCAGTCCCAGCCGGACCAGGTCGATCAGCGGTTCCATCACGCTGCACGAGCCAAACCCGCTCCATAGTGGACGTGGCTCCTCGCGCCGGGACCGGGCCGCCTCGACCAGCGGCAGCGGGTCGGTCGCGGCCAGCGTCTCGGCCACCTCGGAGACCTCGGCGCCGGCGCAGGCCACGGCGGTGCCGGCAAGGACGTTGACGAAGCCGTGGTGGGTGAAGCCGGTCTCCGGGTCGATGTGCCGGATGGCGTGGTGCAGCCCGGCGGTGAGCTTGAACGGCAGGTCCCGGTCCCGACAGGCGCCGATCACCGCCGCCAGCTCGACCGGGGTGGGGAAGAGTTCGGCGGCCAGCCCGCCGGTGCGGAACTTGGCCGCGATCCGCCGGCCGCCGGCCCGCTCGTCGGCCAGCCGGTCGAGCGCGCCGAGCAGCCCCCAGGTGAGCGGGATCTCCGCGTAGACGTCGGCGTCGTCGAGCTGGCCGGGAAGTTCGGCGAGTGCGGCGAGCCCGGGCAGCGGGTCCTCGCCCCGCTTGGCCACCGCCATCTCGACCTGGCGGATCCGGATCCGCGGGTCGGTGCGGTCGCGCAGCGGGTACAGCTCTGCCACGGGGACGTCGCCGATCACGCCGACGTCGATCGGCTCGTCGTCGGCGAGCAGCGCCGGCAGGCTGGGCAGGGCGGAGGCGGGCAGCAGCAGGGGGCCGACCAGCGGGGCGTACCAGGCGCCCCGGTGCCGGCGGTGCGCGGCGACCGCGTCGGGCAGCGTGGCGCTGCCGGGCGGGAAGACGGCGGCGTCGTCGACCAGCCCGGCGAAGAGCCGAGGTACCTGCGTTGACACGAACAGAGAACTTACGGGACGCTACGACTAGCGGACAACACCGTCCGATTATCGGACACCGTCGGCCGGTGACTGGGACAAAACGGAGGCGATCATGCCGTACTACCGCAGCGTCGGCGAGGTTCCCCGGAAGCGCCACACCCAGTTCCGGCAGCCCGACGGCAGCCTCTACGCCGAGGAGCTGATGGGCCAGGAGGGCTTCTCCGCCGACTCGTCGCTGCTCTACCACCGCTACCTGCCGACCGCGATCGTCGCCGCCGAGGAGTTCACCCCGCCGGCCTGGCAGCGGGTGCCGAACCTGCCGCTCAAGCCCCGTCACCTGCGTACCCACAAACTCGACGGCGGAGCCGGCACCGACGCGATCCTGGGCCGGCAGCACCTGCTCGCCAACGACGACGTCCGGATCTCCTACGTCGTCGCCGACCGGCCCTCCCCGCTCTACCGCAACGCGGTCGGCGACGAGTGCCTCTACGTCGAGTCCGGCGCGGCCCGGGTCGAGTCCAGTTTCGGCGTGCTCGGAGTGACCGCCGGGGACTACGTGATCATCCCGACCTCGGTGGTGTACCGGATCGTGCCGGTCGCCCCGGAGCCGCTGCGGATGCTCGTCGTCGAGGCCTCCGGGCACATCGGCCCGCCCAAGCGCTACCTCTCGGTACGCGGCCAGTTCCTCGAACACTCCCCCTACTGTGAGCGGGACATCCGGGGCCCGGAGTCCCCGCTGCTGGTCGAGGAGACCGACGTGGAGGTGTACGTCCAGCACCGCCGGGGCTGGACCCGGCACGTGTACGCCAACCACCCCTTCGACGTCGTCGGCTGGGACGGCCACCTCTACCCGTGGGCGTTCTCCATCCACGACTTCGAGCCGATCACCGGTCGGATCCACCAGCCACCGCCGGTGCACCAGACCTTCCAGGGGCCGAACTTCGTGATCTGCTCCTTCGTGCCCCGCAAGGTCGACTACCACCCGCTGGCCGTCCCGGTGCCGTACAACCACCACAACGTCGACTCCGACGAGATGCTCTTCTACACCGGCGGCAACTACGAGGCGCGGCGCGGCTCCGGCATCGCGCAGGGCTCGATCTCGCTGCACCCGGCCGGCTTCACCCACGGCCCGCAGCCCGGCGCCCCGGAGCGGGCGATCGGGGCGGAGAGCTTCGACGAGCTGGCCGTCATGGTCGACACCTTCCGCCCGCTCGACCTCTGCGGCCCGGCACTGTCCTGCGAGGACACCGGGTACGCCTGGACCTGGTCCGGCCGGGGCACCGGCTGAGCCGACCCCGACGGCCTGGTCACCGGTCTGCCTCGACCAGCGGCCGCAGTCTCTTCTGCAAGGCCGCCTCGTCGATGCCCCGGGCCAGCTTTCGGTTGTAGTGCATGCGGAACGGGCAGCTGTCCTCGGCGCTCTGCCGCCCGGGCACGGTGAACTCGCTGACCAGCTTGCCGCTGCGGGCTTCCCGAACCGTTACGTGGTAGGCGCTCTCGAACAGGTCGAAGGTGAACGGGCTGCCACCGGCCAGCAGCGCCTGCTCATGCGCGTAACTGCAGGTAACGTCCTGCCGCGAGTCCCGGGACGCCGTCACCCGTACGCAGACGAGGAGCTGCACCTGGTCGAGGTCCCGGCGGGAGGTGCCGGACTGGTACCGGGGTTCCCATTCCCTGGGCAGCAGAATCTCGGTGTACTCCAGCTCCCGCTCGTCGGAGTACCTGACCATCGCCATCAGGTGCGGGCCGCGGCCGGCAAAGGGCCGGGAGGTGAGGTTGTAGACATAGAGCTTCGGCGACCGGCACGGGTCGGCGGAGTCCTCGCTGCGGGTCTGCGTCGGCCCGGACGGTGCCGGGAGGGGTGGAAGCTGCCCGGCGGACGGCGGGCCACCGGGCCGATCCGGCGGCCAGGTGCACGGCCCGGTCAGGGCGACGGTGAACCGCCCACTCTCCAGAGGCATTTCCATGAGCAACTCGGTGCCGTCCTCGTGCACGGCGGTGATCTCCCGGACGTCGGCGGGCGTGCCGGTCCGCAACCTCTTGGCATGTTCGGCGAAGCCCTCGCGAAGCATCCACATCTCCACGTCGTCGAGGTACTTCCCGGCCTGCTCCGCAGCGGAGACCGTCAGCTCCGCCCGGGGCCGGACACCCCAGCTCGGGCCGCCCCCGGGCAGGTCTGCGCAGCCTGCCCTCCGGGAGTGGCTCGGCGCGGTTGCCTGCGCGTCGGACTCGAGCGCCCCGGCCACCGCGCGGGACAGGTGCTCGGTCAGTCGTTGCTCGAACTCTTCGGTGCTCACCTTGGGTGCCGGCGGTTCCGGTCCGGTTTCGCTGGTGCAACCCGTGAGCACCAACACCCCGCACACCGTCACGCCGATCCGGCGGCTCCATCGCTGCGTCCACTGCCGAGCCATCGCACCCCCGAACGTTCCGCCGGCACGAGCAAGCCGCAGAGAAACGGGATGTTCTGTCCCGGACTCTACCCGTTCATCCACGCTGTCCGATACAGGTCATGCCATCAGTCGCGGTCGGGTGACCAGCCGAAGAGCACCGCCAACTGCGTCGCGGCGGTGGTGACCAGCGCCAGCACCAGCGGCCACGGCGAGCCGAGGATCGCGTAGAGCAGGATCAGGCACGGTCCGGCAACCACGGCGTAGACGGCGAGGGCCAACAGCCGGTCGGAACGGATCAGGTCGGGCAGCCGCCCCCGGCCCAGGTTCGGCACCCGTCTGGCGAAGCGCCAGACCAGAACGCCGCCGGTCACCGCCGCGAGCCCGGCCCAGAGCCGGGACGACACCGGGTTCGCCGCCGCCAGGCAGGCCACCAGGATCGACACCACGATGGTGTAGCCGGCGCCGTACATCAGGAGTTGCCGCAGCCCGCCGCCGATCGCCCGGGCGCCGTCCCGGCTGGTCGGCTCCAGCGCCGCCGCGTCCGCCAGATGTTCCAGCGCCTCCGAGTAGCGCCGCTGCTCCAGCCGGATCACCCCGATGTTGTGCTGCGCCGCCGCCAGTTCGGGGTCCAGCCGCAGCGCCTCCCGGTACGCCCGCTCGGCCAGGTCGAACATCTGCATCCTGGCCGCCACCAGGCCCAGCACCAGGTGCGCCTGCGGCTCCTGCGGCGCCAGCTCGACACCCCGCCACGCGGCGTTGAGCGCCTGCTGCCCGTTGCGCGACTCACCCAGGATCGCCGCCGCGCTGCGCTGGGCGTACGCGTCGTCGGGGCCGAGCGCGAGGATCTCGTCGGCCGTCGCCGCCGCCTCCTTGAACCGGCGCAGGTCCGCCAGGGCCTGTCCTCGGATCACCAGCGGGTGGATCAGCTCCGGAGCGGCGGCGACGGCCGACTCGGCGGCATCCAGCGCCTCCTCCGGCCTGCCACCCGCGAGCTTGACCATCGCGAGCATGACCAGCGCAGGCACATGCGACGGGTCGAGCGCGATCGCGAATCCGACTTCCGCGGCCGCTTCGTCGTAGCGGCCGAGCTCGGCGAGCAGTTCGGCGCGCTGGACGTACCCTTCGGCGGAGGAGAACTGGTCGGAATCGGCGTCGCTGGACACGGGCCGAGCCTATCCGGCGCTGTCCCGCCGGATACGCACGCCCGACTCACCGAACACCCACTCCCCGGCCGTCAACCGACGGTCGCCGGCCAGCTGACCGACGACCCGCCCGAATGCCCACTCCCCAGCAGCCCGGATGCGCGGTACCGTAGACGGGACCAAGCCTGGCGCTCCCCCCGTGGCGTCAGGCTTGGTCCACTAATGCCCCGGTCACCTGGTCGGATGCCTCCCCACTGCCGAGCCCGCCTCGGATTCCGCGCTCGCGATCCTCGATGCGATCCCGTCAAAGGGACTCCTGCCGAGGCCGAGCATGGCGACGCCCCCGTGCCCGTGCTGCCACACGGACGCGGGGGCGATCGTCAAATCGACTACCGATGCGGGGCAACACCCCGGACGAAGGTGCGCCAGGCCGCCGGCCCGAACGCCAGCACCGGCCCCGACCGATCCTTGCTGTCCCGCACCAGCTCCCAGGTCTCGCGACTGGTCGAATCGAGTTCCGGTGACCTGTGGCGCGCCGTGGCCCTGTCAGCCGGCCCGCCTCGGCCTGCTACGCGCCTACCGGGACGACCGCATCGGATCACTGAGCTAGTGCCTCGTCTTTGAACGTTGATCGTGTAATCCGTCGGTTCTGAGGATCTATCGGGCAGGCTGTCTCCCAGCACTCGTGGTGGGAGGTGATGGCCGGTGGGCAGACGGCCAGAGGTGTTCGTC
>NZ_JBEEAC010000090.1:0-1276 GCF_040120695.1 Plantactinospora sp. B6F1
TCGCGATCAACGGACCCAGCTACCGACTCAAGAACCGCCTCACCGCCATCGACGGCCAAGCCAACGTCGCCTGACCTGGCCACGTTCATCCGTACCTACCTGGGGACGCACACCCGTACGCCGACACCACCTACGCCGCCGATCTCAGCCAGCGAACTCCGGGGCATTCCTACAGTTCCAATAGCTGATCTCACCATTAGAAGCGGTCCGCCGCGCCCTGCCTGAGGCGATGCAAGTCGCGGACCACTGGCACCTGTGGCACAACCTCGCCGAAGCCGTTCGCAAGGAGGTCACCGCCCACAGCACGTGCTGGGCCACCGCCGGCCCGCCACCGCAGGAAGGCAAACGGGCCGTGACCACCCGGCAGCGGTGGCAGCAGATCCACGACCTGCTCGACAAGGGCGTCGGCCTGCTCGAATGCGCCCGTCGTCTCAACCTCGGCCTCAACACCGTCAAACGCTACGCCCGGATCACTGAACCTGAACGCCTGATTCGCGCGCCGCAGTACCGACCCACCCTCGTTGACCCCTACCGTGAGCACCTGCGCCGCCGCCGGAAGCAAGATCCCGCCGTCGGCGCCACCCAACTCCTCGCCGAGATCAAAGAGCAGGGCTACACCGGCAGCATGAACCTGCTCTACCGCTACATCACACAAGGCCGGGTCGAAGCCGACCGCCCGGCTCTGTCGCCCAGACGTCTGACCCGCTATCTCCTGACCGCGCCCGACCAGCTCAGAGAACACCAGCGCACGCTCGTCGACGCCCTTACCGGCGCCTGCCCGCAGATGACCGCATGGCCGGCGTCATCGGCTCGTTCGCCGCGCTACTCACGCCCGCGAGCGGCAACGACGTCCGCCTCGACTCGTGGATCACCGAGGTCAAGGCCACGGACCTACCCCACTTGCACACGTTCACCCGCGGCCTCGGCCTCGACCGCGACGCCGTCAACGCCGCCCTGACCCACCCCTTCCACAACGGCGGGACCGAAGGTGTGAACACCAAAACCAAACTGATCAAGCGGCAAATGTACGGACGCGCCGGCTTCGCCCTCCTGCGACACCGCATCTTGCTCGGCTAACCAACACCCACCGTCACCACCGGATGTGAGAGAGAGCCGTTAGATCCACACTCCCCGGTCAGGAGGTTGCCGCGGGTGTGTCAACTTGACGGTGGAGATTTCTCTCGCGTGTCTTGGCTGGTGTCGAGTTGTGTCGATGTCAGTGGCGGCCGGCGGTGACGCGTCCGTCGAAGGTGATGTCGAAGGCGTTCAACGCGGC
>NZ_JBEEAC010000091.1:0-1265 GCF_040120695.1 Plantactinospora sp. B6F1
TATGAGGTTCCCCCGATAGCGTGGAGGCCTGACCTAAGGGGATAGATGGTCATGGCTGAGACGAGGAGACGGTTCGACCGGGCGTTCCGCGAGGGCGCCGTTCGGATCGTGCGGGAGACGGGCAAGCCGATCGCCCAGGTCGCCCGGGATCTCGGGATCAACGACGGCACCCTGGCGAACTGGGTGGCGCAGGACCGGCGGGCTCGGGGCGAGGCCGCCGCTGGCGGCCTTGGTGAGGATGAACGCGCCGAGCTGGTCAGGCTGCGTAAGGAGAACGCCGAGCTGGCGATGGAGCGCGACGTGCTCAAGCGATCCGTGGTCCTGTGGGTCAAGGAGGCGACGAAGTGACTGTGGCCCGCTTCGTCGCCGCCCAGAGGACCGAGCACGCCGTGCCGCACGCGGTCACCTGCCGGGCGCTGGGACTGTCCGAGGCGTGGTTTTACAAGTGGCGTGACCGGCGGCCCACCGCGCGGCAGACCCGCCGCGACGCCCTCGATGAGGCGATCCGGGCAGCGTTCGACGCCTCCGGCGGCACCTACGGCTCCCCGCGGGTGACCCAGGACCTGCACGCCGACGGGTGGCAGGTGTCGGTCAACACCGTCGCGGCGCGGATGGCCGCCCTCGGCCTGGCCGGGCGCACCCCGCGACGCCGGCGCAGCCTCACTAAGCAGGGCAAACGCCCGGTGGCGCCGGACCGGGTGCGACGGCGGTTCACTGCCGTCGCGCCGGACGTGCTGTGGTGCGGCGACATCACCGAGGTCACCACCGACGAGGGCAAGCTTTACCTCGCCACGGTGATCGACCTGTACTCCCGCCGGCTGCTCGGCTACGCCATGTCCGCCCACCACGACGCCGAACTGACCACGGCCACCCTGAGCATGGCCGCCGCGACCCGCGGCGGCACCGTCGACGGAGTGATCTTTCACAGCGACCGCGGCAGCGAGTACACCGCCGCCGACTACGCCAAGGCCTGCCGCCGCCTCGGTGTCCTGCAGTCGATGGGCCGGGTCGGCTGCGCTCTGGACAACGCAGCCGCGGAGGCGTTCAACTCCACCATCAAGGTCGAATACATCCACCGGCAGCGGTTCCGCACCCGCACCGAGGCCCGACTCAAGATCGCCACCTGGATCGTCGACTTCTACAACGTCAGACGCCGTCACAGCGCCTGCGACGGCATGTCACCCATCGACTACGAACGTTTTATCGCTGACGCCCGCCGGGCTCAGGCAGCTTAAACAATCCTCCACGCTTCCAGGGGATTGACA
>NZ_JBEEAC010000092.1:0-1241 GCF_040120695.1 Plantactinospora sp. B6F1
GCAGCAGCAGCCGCCTTCGATCCTGTAGTCCTCACAAACACATGATCAACAGGCGGCTGCGTCCACGTTACACACCCCCACCACATCCCACGAGGTCAGACCGCCAATGGCGGCTGCCGTACTAGGCGCGGACCGGGCGGCACGGACAGATACGGAAAGACAGGACCTCCATGCACGAAACTCCAGAAGATCTCGAAAAGCTCCAGGCCCTCCTTGACGCCTCCCTCGCCCGCTCCACCTCCCACCTCCGCTCGATCATCAACACCGCGCGCACACTGAACGCGGAGCAGCTCACCCAGGTCCTCACCGGCATGTGCACCCTCGCTCTGTCCAGCGTTACGGCGAAGGGTGAGCCGCGGATCAGCGGTGTGGACGGGCACTTCCTGCGAGGCAAGTGGTACTTCGGCACGGCGCGCGACGCGGCCAAGGCGCGCCACCTCGCGGCGCGGCCCGCCGCCAGCGCCGCACATTTGCGCGGTGAGGACCTCGGCGTCTTCACGCACGGTAAGGTGGAGATCCTCAACCCCCAGCATGGCGATCGGGCCGCGGACTGGCCGGACGTGCTTGCGTACCTTAAGAACTTTTACGGCGACGACCTCTTCGACTGGGACAACGACGTTGTCTACTACCGGCTGCATCCGCACTGGATGACCGTCTATGCCCCCGACCTCGCAAAGCTCACCGTGGCGTCCGAGCCCTGATCCGCAGCGCGGGCCAACCGATGCGCGTCCAAGGCTCGCTTCGTAAGAGGTCTCGTTACCGTCTGGTAGCCCTGACCAGCGTTTCTGCTGGTCAGGGCTTTCTGCCTGTCGGGACGGCCGGATTCGAGGGAGTGTGTCGATTTCGGCTCTGTCTCACACATCCTACGCAGTCCCCGACCCGGACCGGCGTTGGGCAGGTATCCATCGCGAGCCAATCTCTCGCGGCGCCAGATCTCGTCACGTCTTCGTCGCTCAAGCCGCTGGAGGTGCTTTTTCTGGCACTCTGCAAATTCCCAGGCTCCTGCGCAGCCTGTAAGCTGGGATCAGATTCGCCTTTGTGATGTCAGCGCCGCAGACTACAAAGGTGGAAAGCTTGGCAAGTCGGTTCGGGGCAGCCCCGGAATACCGGCTAGTACTCCAACGTCACTTCGCCTGTCTGCGCTGGTAGTGGGATCGTCGGGCTCGGGCTTGGGATGTTCGTCGCCAGATCGACCAGTGCAGGGTGTGTTCTGGCGGTGGCGATGTGGCGAGGACGAAGGC
>NZ_JBEEAC010000093.1:0-1243 GCF_040120695.1 Plantactinospora sp. B6F1
CCGGGCGAAGACCCGTTGGCCGTCGACGCCGTGCCGGGTGAGTTCGCCGTCGTCGCCCCGTACGACGTCGTCACCGCCACGCCAGATTCCGAGCTGGCCGCCGATGGCGGCGGCCGTGACCGGGTGGTCGCCGGTGATCAGTACGAGCCGGATGCCCGCCCGGGCGAAGGCGGCGGCGATCTCCGGCGCCGATGCCCGGACCGGGTCGCCGACCGCGACCAGACCGACCGGCCGCAGCCCCGCCACCCGCTCCGGATCCGGTGCCGTGTCGAGGATCGCGGTCGCGACCGCGAGCACGCGCAGCCCGTCGGCCGCGAGCCGGTGCGCGCCGGCCAGCATCTCCGACGTGACGCCGTCGATCAGCGGTGTGGCCAGCACCGACTCCGGCGCCCCCTTGCACACCACCAGGAACCCGCCACCGGGCCTGCGGTGCACGGTGACCATCCGTCGGCTCGCCTGCTCGAACGGCAGCTCCGCGACGCGCGGCCACGCCTCGCGCTCGGCCGACGGCTCCAGGCCGCACCGCTGCGCGAAGGCGACCAGCGCGGCCTCCAGCGGATCCCCGATCGGCGTCCACCGCGGGTGGTCTTCGGTCGGCGCCGCGAGCGCGGCATCGTTGCACAGCAGGACTGCCCGGGCCAGGTCGCGCAGGCCCGCGTCGGGTGTCGACGGTTCGTCCGCGTCGTCGCGCAACTCGCCGCCCGGGTCGTACCCGGTGCCGCGTACCCGGTATCCGGTGCCGTCGGCGGTCAGCGCCCGCTGCACGGTCATCCGTCCCTCGGTGAGGGTTCCGGTCTTGTCCGAGGCGACGACGGTGACCGAGCCGAGTGTCTCCACCGCATGCAGTCGGCGCGGAATCGCCCGGGTGGCGGCCATCCGGCGCGCGCCGAGCGCCAACGCGAGGGTGACCACGGCGGGCAGCGACTCGGGCACCGCGGCGACGACCAGGCTGACCGCAGTGACGGCCATCTCCACGACGGATCGCCCGCCGATCACGCCGACGGCGAAGACGGCGGCCGACAGCGCCACCGCGGCCAGCCCCAGGACACGACCGAGCCGGGCGAGGCGACGTTGCAGCGGAGTGGGTGCGGGCCGGGTCGTCGCGACGAGGGCGGCAATCCGGCCGAGCGCGCTGGCCGGACCGGTACGCACGACCGCGCCGGTGGCGCGCCCGGTGACCACGACGGTGCCGGCGAACGCCTCCGCGTCGGCCTGCCGGGTCACCGGTATGGACTCGCCCGCG
>NZ_JBEEAC010000094.1:0-1204 GCF_040120695.1 Plantactinospora sp. B6F1
GCTAGTGCCTCGTCTTTGAACGTTGATCGTGTAATCCGTCGGTTCTGAGGATCTATCGGGCAGGCTGTCTCCCAGCACTCGTGGTGGGAGGTGATGGCCGGTGGGCAGACGGCCAGAGGTGTTCGTCCGGCAGGTGTCGATGGCCGAGGGCCAACGGCTGCAGAAGATCACCCGTACCGCAAAGGACCCGGTCAAGCTGCGGCGGGCGATCGTGGTGCTGATGTCGGCCCAGGGCCAGCCCGCCCCGGACATCGCCCACCTGCTGAAGGTAACCGAGGATTACGTCCGCGACGTGATCCACGCGTTCAACGACCGGGGGTTCGACGCGCTGTCCCCAAAATGGAGAGGGGGCGCACCGAGACGGATCGATGAGCAGACCAGAGACTGGATCTGCGTCATCGCCCGGTGTGACCCCCGCTTCCTCGGCCGGCCGTTCTCCTGCTGGTCCCTGGCCAAGCTGCGCGACTACCTCATCGAGTCGGGCTACGTCACCACGATCAGTATCGAGACCGTCCGGCAGATCCTGCACGAACGCGGGATCTCCTGGCAGGCGACCAAGACGTGGAAGGTCAGCACCGACCCCGACTTCACGTCGAAGATGCGCCGGGTCCTGGACCTGTACGACCACCCGCCCGCCGACGGTCGGGTGCTGTGCGTGGACGAGTTCGGGCCGCTGAACCTGCAACCCCGCCCCGGCCGCGCCTGGCGCCCGCGGGGTCAGCCGGTGCGACAGCGGGCCACCTACACCCGCGACCAGGGGGTACGGCACATGATCGCCGCCTTGGACCTGGCCACCGGCCGCCTGCACTACCGCATCCGTGACCGCAAACGCTGGCGCGAGTTCTTATCCTTCCTCAAGACCCTGCGCGCCCGCTGGCCCGACCAGAAGCTGTACCTGATCGTGGACAACTTCTCCCCGCACAAGCACCCCGAAGTCCGCGCCTGGTGCGCCGCACACCAGGTCGACCTGGTGTTCCTACCGACGTACTCGTCGTGGCTGAACGGATCGAGGCCGAGTTCGCCGCCGTGCGGTACTTCGCCCTCAACGGCACCGATCACCGCAGCCACGCCGAACAGGACACCGCGATCGGCGACTACATCCGCTGGCGCAACCAACGCGCGAAGCCGAAGACATCATTCGCCGCCGGCTCCAAGATCCGCCACCCGGATTACCCGTTCAAGGCTGCATGACGAGGCACTAGCT
>NZ_JBEEAC010000095.1:0-1180 GCF_040120695.1 Plantactinospora sp. B6F1
TACAGAGGTTGAAAGGCTGACGTTCGGGTCGTCACGGTGGTTCGGGGTCGAGGGTCATGCCGGTGTTGACGAAGAAGCCGGCGAGGAGATGGGTCTGTTGCTGGCAGGCTCGTAGTCGTTGTCTGACCATGCCGGCGAGGTGGTCGACGCTGTTGGCGGCGATGTTGGTGAGCCCGCGTTTCATCCAGCGCCAGACGCCCTCGGTGGGGTTGAGGTCGGGCGCGTAGGGCGGAAGGCGGATCACGGTCAGCCAGGTCCGGGCGGCGATCAGGGCGTGCATGCGGCGGCTGACGTGCACGTTGAGGTTGTCCCAGATCAGCACGATCGGCGCCTGGAGGCGTTGGTGGGCCTGGTCGAGGAAGGCGATGTAGTCGTCCTCGCTGAAGCTGCCGCGTTCGCCCGTGCGGCCTCGGTGCAGCCGGGTGCGCCACATCAGCCGGCCTCGTTGTCCGGGCTTGAGGCAGACCAGGCCGGCGATGGAGACCCGGCCGGAGCCCTTGCCGCAGACCTCGACGACGGGCGTGTGTCCGCGCCGGGCCCAGGTCCTGCTCACCGGCGGACGTAGAACCTGACCTGCCTCGTCCTGGAAGCAGATCCAGGCGTTCCGCGCCGCCGCTAACCTCTTACCGACGGCCACCGCCTACCGTGCCAGGTCGCGATCGCCTCCGGGTCACGTTCGACCGCCCGGCGGGTCGGGACCTGCTGGCTGTAGCCCATGCGGTGCAGTAGATAGGACACCCCGCGCAGGGTGTAGCCGACCGCGAAACGACGTTCGATGACCTCGGCGACACGGGCCAGCGTCCACCGGGCGTCCTCCCAGCCGTGGACCAGAGGACCTTCATCGAGCACCTGGGCGAGTTCTTTGCGCTGCTCAGCGGAGAGTTTGCAGTCCGAGCCGCCCGGCCCGGCCGACGCCAGGGCGTTCGTTCCGCCGGCTACCCATCTACGTCGCCACTCACGGACGGACTTCTCGGAAACCCGCAGCTCAGAAGCGATCTGCGTCGTCGGTTTGGACTCCTCGAACATGGTCGCGGCCTGGATCCGGACCTTCTCACGCCGGACCCGGGCTGCCGCGTTCATGCCACCACCAGCCGGATACCTCATCACCCCGACCTACCCAAACCATCGACGCGGATCACGCGGACACGTCGAGGGACGTCAGCCTTTCAACCTCTGTAGC
>NZ_JBEEAC010000096.1:0-1144 GCF_040120695.1 Plantactinospora sp. B6F1
CCGATGCGCAGGATCATCTGGGTGTGCCCGTGACCACCACCGACGAGTGCGCGCAGCTCGGGCACCTCCAGCGCCTGGTTGACCGGGGACGCGGCCAACCGCCGCACGGTCGCGGTCAGCAGTACCCGCTGCAGCGCCTGCCCGGCCCGCAGCCAGTCGTACGGGGCGTCGCCCCGGGTGGTCAGCCGGATGATCGTGGGGCGACGCTCGAACGTGGCGGCCTCCCGGGCCGGGCCGAAACAGCGCAGCGGCAGGCGGCCGGCGGCATCGTCCGGCGGATACGCGTACGCCGGGATTCCGTCCTGACGACCGGGACCGCCTCCGGTCCAGGCGGCGAGCTCGGCGAGGTACCCGGCGTTCCGTCGGAGGATCTCGTCAGCGTTCCGGGTCAGCGCGAGGATCGCGTCACGCGGGATGGGTTCGGCGACGGTCAGCCGGGCGCCCTCCGCCGCCGCGGCGCCGGAGAGTGCGTCCAGCACCGGCCACGGGACCGCCTCGGCGCGGTACGGGCGCCGGTTGGTGTGCCGGCGGGCGATCGCCGCCGCCAGCACCGTGGCCACCGGACCCGGTGCCGTGACGGGGCCGGCCTGGACCACGGCGGCGAGTTCCGGGCGCGTCGCGTCCGGCAGCAGGCGCAGGACCGGCATCCGGCCGTTGACGCACATCGCGATCCTGAGATTGAGGATCGCGGCCCCGACGCTGATGAACATCTGTCGGCCGGACGGGTCCACTGTGCCGAGCTGGCGATCCCGGTCCACCCACACCTCGACCTGCCGTCCCCGGACCCGGAAGAGCCAGGGTTGGGTGTTGTGTACCGACGGTGCGGCGACGGCGGCGCGCAGACAGTTCGCCACGGTGTGCGGCGACAGCCGGGGAATCGGCCGGGCACTGGCGGCCATGATCAGTGATCCAGGCTGACGGGTCGGTGGATGGTCTCCTCCAGGTCACCGGAGGCGGTGACCAGCAGTCGGTGTCCCAGGTCCGACAGCGCGCGAGCCACCGCGATCTCGTTCCCGATCTCGGTACGGTGCGGCTCGTCGGGACGCAGCCACGCCTGGCCGGCGCCGACCAGGTCGTCCCGGATCTCGTCGTAGAGCTGCGCCTCCGCGTACGTCCGGTCGTCGACCTCACCGATGAGGATCTC
>NZ_JBEEAC010000097.1:0-1052 GCF_040120695.1 Plantactinospora sp. B6F1
GCTAGGCCGTGTGTCATAAGTGCCGTTCGAGTCTCCGGAGCCAGATGTCGATCATGCTGATGGTGGCGGTGGCCTCGTACCGCACCGCGAGCTTGTCGTAACGGGTGGCCACGGCGCGGTGCTGTTTGAGCAGGTTGATGCCGCACTCCACGGCGTGACGCTGCCGGTACGCGGTCGGGTCGAAGACCGGTGGCCGGCCACCCGCCGATCCCTTCTTACGCCGGTTCGCGGCCTGGTCGGCCTTGACCGGGATGACACAACCGATACCACGCCGACGCAGGTAGCCGCGGTTGGCCTTGCTGCTGTACGCCTTGTCCGCCAGGACCCGATCCGGCCTGCACCGGGGCCGGCCAACGCCGGGGCGAGGCACCCGGATGCGGTCCAGCACGGTGGTGAACTGCGGGCTGTCACCCCGCTGCCCGCCGGTCACCACGAACGCCAGCACTTTACGGCCCTGCTCACAGGCCAGGTGCAGCTTGGTCGTCAGACCGCCCCGGGAGCGACCCAACGCGTGATCAGCCGGCTCGACGGCGCCGTCCCCGCCCGGCGGCTCGACCTGCCTGTGGCTGTCACGGCGGGCGCCGGCGGAGTGCTGATGCGCCCGGGCGATCGTGGAGTCCACGCTCACGTCCCAGGTGATCAACCCGAGCGCGTCGGCCCGGCCCTGCAACCCGGCCAGGACCCGCGCCCACACACCAGCCCGCTGCCAGCGCCGATACAGCCCGTACACGGTGCGCCAGTGCCCGTAGCAGTCCGGCACGTCCCGCCACGGCGCACCCGTGCGTACCCGCCACCTGATCCCGTCAATAAGCTGCCGCTTGCTCCACTTCGGCGGCCGGCCTGCCTTCTTCGGTCGGGGCAGCAGCGGCTCCAGCACCGCCCACTGCGCGTCGCTCAGGTCGTGCCGCCTCGTCACCGCTACGCTGGCCACGAGGTCTCCGTGCAGATGGTTGTCTTGGTCGATAACCCATCTACCGGAGACCTCGCCACATCTCGATCACCAACACGCCCGGCCCGTCAAACCGGATCAGCCACTTATGACACACGGCCTA
>NZ_JBEEAC010000098.1:0-1082 GCF_040120695.1 Plantactinospora sp. B6F1
TGAGTTGATCTCAGCAAAACATAAGGGTTGATTGGTGCGACACGGGCGAAAGTGTCGAGTCGGACGACCGTGGAAACAGGCGTGGAGCCATCGATAGACACGTCCTTGCGACAGAAACACGTCTTCGAGAGGGCTCCACGTGATTGCCTATCGTGCCATGGTCGACGTTCCGAGGGAACTTGTGCGCTACCTCGGCCGGCTTCTCGCCGCCGAGCGCCGGGCTCGGGGCACGCGCTCGGGTACCCGCGCCTTGACCTGCTTCTACCAGGCGTTGTTGGTGCTGGTGTGGTTCCGCAAGGGCGAGGACATGACCTTGTTGGCAGCCGGGTTCGGTATCTCCCGGGCAACCGCGTACCGCTACCGCGACGAGGGCATCGCGGCGCTCGCCGCGCAGGCCAACGACCTGCACACCGCCCTGCGTCGGGCCGCCGACGACGGCTGGTCGCATGTGATCCTCGACGGGAAGCTGTTCGACTGCGACCGGCTGGCCGAGACGGCCCTGTCGGTCAAGGGCGAGGTGATCGACGCCTGGTTCTCCGGAAAACACCGCGACTTCGGCGCGAACGTCCAAGCTGTCATGCGCCCCGACGGTCTACCGATCTGGACTTCGGCGGCGATGCCCGGGCATCTGCACGACACCAGCTGCGCCCGCGAACTGGGCATCACCGCCGCCCTGAACTGGGCCGCCGCTGACCTCCACCTGCCCACCCTGGCCGACTCCGGCTACGAAAGCGCAGGCCACGGCATCAAGACCCCGGTCAAGCAACCCACCGACGGTCGCCGGCTCGCACCCGACAACCGCGCCTACAACCGGCTGCTACGCGGTCTGCGCTGGCAAGGAGAACGTGGCTTCGCGATCCTGATCGGACGATGGAAGACGCTACGACATACGACCGCCAGCCCCCGCCGAATCGGAGACATCATCGCCGCAGCCTTGCACCTGACCCATTTCGAGTACAAGTACCTACCGCAAAGTCGTTGAGATCACTTCACTTCACTTCACTGCCCCTGAATGTCGGCACGCGCGGAACGAACACTTCAGTGGGTGTCGGTCAGCTCACCGGGGTTCGACCGTGACTTCA
>NZ_JBEEAC010000099.1:0-914 GCF_040120695.1 Plantactinospora sp. B6F1
CGTGGAGCAGATGACCTTGCGGATCTCCACGTCGAAGGCGAGGAAGGGCACGAACTCGGCCCAGGCGTTCTCCCACAGCTTCACGATCGCCGGGTACTTGCGGCCCCATGCCTCGGCGAACTCCAGGAACCGTTCAGTCGCGGCATCCTCGGTCGCCGCGGTGTAGACCGGCTTGAGCGCCTTGGCGATCTTGTCCCAGTCCTGGCGGGCCGCGTAGCGGAACGAGTTGCGCAGCAGGTGGACTACACACGTTTGAACGATCGTGCGGGGCCACACCGTCGCGACGGCGTCCGGCAGGCCCTTGAGCCCGTCGCAGACGAGCATCAACACGTCCTGAACGCCGCGGTTCTTCAGCTCGGTGAGCACATGCAGCCAGTGCTTGGCGCCCTCGCCGCCGTCACCAGCCCAGATCCCCAGGATGTCGCGGTGCCCGTCGACAGTGACCGCCATGGCCAGGTAGATCGGCCGGTTCGCAACCTGACCATCGCGGATCTTGACGTTGATAGCATCGATAAACACAACCGGATACACCCTGTCGAGAGGCCGGTTCTGCCACTCGGCCATGCCGTCCATGACCTTGTCGGTGATGGTGGATATGGTCTGCTTCGACACCTCGGCGCCGTAGACCTCGGCCAGGTGCGCGGCGATCTCCCCGTGGGTCAGACCCTTGGCCGACAACGACAGCACCATGTCGTCGACGCCGGTCAGGCGCCGCTGACGCTTGCGCACGATCTGCGGCTCGAACGTCCCGGCGGCATCGCGTGGGACCCGGACCTCGACCGGCCCGACATCGGTGAGCACGGTCTTGGCCCGGCTGCCGTTACGAGTGTTCCCGCTGCCCCGACCCGCCGGATCGTGCTTGTCATAGCCGACGTGGTCGGTGATCTCACCGTCCAACGCCGACTCCAGCACAC